>JANLWF010000043.1:0-3848 GCA_031364385.1 Methylotenera sp. | reverse complement strand
CTTAGCTCCAGGCGAAGCACTAGATGGGCAGAATCGGGCAGGAGCTGCTGATGCAAGCCAGTTTCTAGATCGCTTTCAAATAGGTGCGGCAGTATTTAATAATCGGGGTTATGCTACAGATGACGAAGATTTTGTAATGGGCGACGATAGCAGCAATGTATCCGCAAACGACCCAACCTTTATTCAGCCCTATAATTTTAATGATAAATTGGTTTATATCACTATTGATGAATTGATAGCTGCGCTAGAGAAGCGTGTTGGTGAACAGGTTCGCAGTTCATTAAAAATCTATCAGGATACGAATGGCTACTACCCTTATGCAGCGCAATTAGGAACAACTACAAACTTTGCATGCGAACTTACAACAATTGCTGGCACAACAGGCTTAACTAGTGGTTTTTTGCCAGTAGACAATCAAAGTTGTAGCTATACTAGAACAAGTCCGAATACGAGTTTAATTTGCACCCAATCTATATTTGATGCTGGCACTTCAGGGGTGGCTTCAATAAGGTTTGATAGAACAAGCGGTGGTACTTTTTCTGCAATAAACTCTGGCTCATGTACTCGCAATAGTCCAACCCGTTGCACATGCACGGGAGCGGGAACCTGTGGAGACCTAGCCAGTCGACTAACCTGCACAACCACTAGCTGCTCTTCCGTTGGCATGATGGGGAGTTACAGACTCACCAGCGGAAAATTTAGACAGCGTAGCGCGGGATGTGCACAGACAACTTTTCCTACAAAAACAGCTACTAACTGTTCAAATTCAAATTCCGTGATTACTTGCAATACAACTAATGGGAGTTTTTCTTCATGTGGAAATATTGCATTTGGATCTTTACTTCCAAGTTGGTTTAAAGCCAATTTATGGCAAACTTATGTTTATTATCAAATGACACAACCAGCAAGCTTGACAATAACTGTTGGCAATAAAGTTACAGAGGCTACCGTGGTAACGGTAGGGCGACCAATAGATGCCGCTCCTTTTGCATTATCTAAAACACCTGTTCCTGCTGCGCAAGTTCGGCCGTCTTGTAATACATTAAATAACTACCTAGATAGTGTTGAGAACTCCAATGGTGATGCAATATATGATGCAACTTCAATACAACGTAATGCTAGATATAATGACCAAACTTTTGTTGTGACACCATGATGAATAACTATTTTACTAAGCAATTTGCAGGCTTTACTCTTGTGGAAATGGCCATTGTATTGGTCATATTAGGTTTTGTATTGGGCGCAATATTGCTGCCATTACAGGCGCAGCGACAACAGCTAGCGCAATCGCAAACAGAAAATACCCTTGAACTTGCTAAACAAGCTTTGCTAGGCTTCGCGCAACAACAAGGGCGATTGCCTTGCCCTGCAACCAATAATGGCACAGCAGTTTTTCCTGATGATACAGGCGCAGCAAACCCTCTGGGTGGTACGCATAATGTTGTGCCACCAAACCCAGCCGTGCCAAACTGTGTGGCTCAGTCAGGATTTTTACCTGCGGCTACTTTAGGGATACAACCAACAGATGCACAAGGCTTTGCATTAGATGCTTGGAATAATCGAATTAGATACGCAGTTGCGGCAGATAATAGCAGTACTAGAGTTCCTACAGGTGCAACAGCAGCTTGTGGAGGCGATACGGCACCAGACTTTACGACTACTGGCAATCTGGCGGCTGTTGGTTTAGTTTGTCTAGCACCCGAGCTAAGAGTTTGTAACTCTGCAACTGGAATAACGGCAACTAATTGTTCAGCAGCAGTGCCAGAAGTAAACTACGCCATTAATAATGCAGTCGCGGTTATTTATTCAACGGGTGCTACAGGTGCACAAGGCTCTGTAGGCCGTCCTGATGAACTTGCGAACTTAGATGGTAATACTGTATTTGTTAGTCACGATATTTCGCTAGCAGCCGCACCAAACGAATTTGATCATCTTGTTACTTGGATTTCACCCTACGTACTCTACAACAGCATGATTCAAGCGGGTCAGTTGCATTAAGGTAGTGCAGGTGCCATCGCCTGCTAATTTGTTGCGACACTTGCAGGCGAGAACGCCTGCGCTACATCAAATGCCGAAAGTGATTAATGAACGACAACCAACTTCTACGTTATAGCCGCCACATTTTATTGCCAAAGATTGGTTATGAAGGCCAAGAAAAGCTCACAAGAAGTCATGCTTTAATTGTGGGTGCGGGTGGTTTGGGTTCGCCAGTAGCCTTATATCTAGCGGCTTCTGGCGTGGGTAAGCTCACGATTTGTGATTTTGATTATGTCGATTTAACTAATCTGCAACGGCAGATTATTCACACCACGCAATCGGTCGGCATCAATAAAGCGGTCTCTGCGCAGCAGACTATTTACGAAATTAATCCTGAAGTTGTGGTGCAAACCATTCAGCAAAAATCTTCTGAGGCTGAGTTTAAAGTATTAGCAGAAAGTGCTGATGTGGTGATTGATTGCAGTGATAATTTTGCCACGCGTTATGCGTTGAACCGCGTGTGTTTGCAGCTTAAAAAACCCTTGGTTTCTGGCGCGGCCATTGGCTTTGAAGGGCAAATTAGCGTGTTCGATTTTAGGCATGAAACCAGCCCGTGTTACCACTGTTTGTTTCCCGATACGGGTGAAGATACCGACCTGCGCTGCGCTACCAATGGCGTGTTTGCGCCGCTGGTGGGCATAATAGGTGCTACGCAAGCGGCAGAGGCCTTAAAACTAATCATGAATATTGGTGAGAGCCTGCAAGGCCGTTTGCTGCTGCTTGATGCGCTAAGTATGGAGTGGCGGGCTATCAAGCTGAGTAAAGACCCAGCTTGTATCGTTTGCTCGGTTTAACCCCCCCTTACTTACCACCCACCAAGCTTTTAACTGCGCTGACTAAATCGCCTGGCATCACCACAATTTTGCTGTTG
Source organism: Methylotenera sp. (assembly GCA_031364385.1). Taxonomy (GTDB): domain Bacteria; phylum Pseudomonadota; class Gammaproteobacteria; order Burkholderiales; family Methylophilaceae; genus Methylotenera_A. Next base: position 940 of record JANLWF010000043.1, on the reverse strand, counting down.
TCAGAGGCTGATATTTTTTGCAAGGCGGTAATATAGCGGTCGCCCAGCAAAAATGTGGCGGACGTGTTGTTTTCTTTTACCGCTTCTGCGATAAATTTAATCGATTCTGCTGATGCTCTAGCGGCAATCATTTGCGCTTCAGCATCCTTGCGAGCTGCTTCTAGCCTAGCTTCTGCGTTTAAAATAAGCGATTGTTTTGCACCTTCGGCCTCGGTGACTACGGCCACGCGTTCGCGCTCTGCGGCAGCTTGGCGTTCCATTGCATCTTGCATGTTGCTGGATGGTTTAATATCTTGAATCTCTACCGATTTTACCGTCAAACCCCAATCTAGTGCTTCATCGGCAATGGCAGCTTTAAGTTCAGCTTTAATGCGGTCGCGCGAAGTAAGCGCTTCGTTTAATTGCATGCCGCCAATAATAGAACGTAAATTAGTTTGCACCATATTACGCATGGCCTCGCGAAAGTTTTCAATGCCATACACAGCGCGCTCAATATTGCTTACTTTAATAAAGGCAACTGCATTAGCTAGAATCACTGCGTTATCTGCTGTAATGACTTCTTGCTGTGGTATCTCTAAAATAATATCCTTGGTGGTGACTTTGTAGCTAATACGGCTAAAAATTGGGTTAATTACATGCAAACCTGGCGAGAGCACGCCAGCGAATTTGCCCAGACGCTCAACGACCCATTCTTCGCCCTGCGGCACGATGCGTACACCTTTAATGATGGCGACAATTGCTAAAAATATGAGTACTAAACTAAAAATTTCCATGTTTTTTCCTTAAATAATTTTGATGCGTAGCGTATTGCCTTCAACGGAAATCACAGCGGCAGCGCTGCCAGCTTCAATGGTTTCGTCAGAAATCGCTGGCCATTCGCGGCTGCCCATCAGGCCTTGTGTAAAGCGTATTTTACCATTTTGTGCGGGGCTGCAAGTCT
>JANLWF010000024.1:0-5406 GCA_031364385.1 Methylotenera sp. | reverse complement strand
TAGTTACTCCAAGGCAAGCCAGCATGCTTCCAGCCATTAATCAAGGTGCGTTGCTTTTGCGCATTGGCTTCGCCTTCAAACCCTTCAAGCATATTATAAGCGGTGTAGCCCAACTCTTCAGCCACCACGGCTGCATTGTGACTGCGGCCACCAGTGCGGCACATAAATACAATGGCTTGGCTTTTATCAACCTGCGCTTGTAGCTGTGCGGCAAAATCGGCATTCGCTACCATGCCAGGGTAAAACGCCCATTCAATGTGATTGGCATTTGGCACACGGCCAACCAGCTCAAGCTCGGCACGGCTGCGCACATCGACTAATACCGCAGCACCTTGTTGCAGCGCTGCAAACGCCTCTTGTGGCGTAAGCTCGCCCGCATAAGGCAAACCCTTTGCCGCAGCTCGCTGTGCAGCTAATTGTAAAATATCTTTTAACATGGTCATGGCAAACTCCTAACAGATTTTAATGCTTCAAATTATAGCGCGAAAACCTTCTTTGGGATGAAGTCCATATTTGCACTATTTTGGTGCACGTTCTGGGTTTATGCACTCATTTAGAACGCTCTATTTTGTAACTATTTGCTAAGTGAATGACTAAAAACCAGTTTTTCCTATTTTTTGCTGGCATAGTTCCTGCTAAAATACTGTGCTTAAGTTTTTAGTTGTAATTTTGTTTAATAATTGTTTTGTCTATATCGTCTAGGAGATTCTGATGTCAGTGGCTAAAGTAATGAAAATGGTAAAAGATAACGACATTAAATTTGTCGATTTTCGTTTTACCGATACGCGCGGTAAAGAACAGCATGTAACTGTGCCTGTATCACACTTTGATGAAGCTAAATTTACCGAAGGCCACGCCTTCGACGGCTCTTCAATCGCTGGCTGGAAAGGCATTCAAGCCTCAGACATGCAATTGATGCCAGACTCAACAACCGCGAATATCGACCCATTTATGGACGAGCCAACACTGATTTTAACTTGCGATGTGGTTGATCCAACCGATGGTAAAGGTTATGAGCGCGATCCACGTAGCTTGGCAAAACGTGCTGAAGCGTATTTAAAATCAACAGGTTTAGGCGATACGGCTTATTTTGGCCCAGAGCCAGAATTCTTTATTTTTGACAGCGTGCAATGGAATGTAGGCATGGGCGGCTGTAACGTACAAATTAACTCCGAAGAAGCGGCTTGGTCTTCTGGCGATAAGTTTGAAGGCGGCAATACTGGCCATCGCCCAGGCGTTAAAGGCGGCTATTTCCCAGTGCCACCAGTCGATTCATTGCAAGATATTCGCTCTGCCATGTGCATGACATTAGAAGAAATGGGCGTTCCAGTAGAAGTACATCACCATGAGGTTGCCACCGCTGGCCAATGTGAAATTGGTACAAAATTCAGCACTTTAGTGCAACGCGCTGACTGGACACAAATTTTGAAATATGTGGTGTTAAACACCGCACACGCTTACGGCAAAACGGCGACATTTATGCCAAAACCATTTGCTGGCGATAACGGCAGCGGTATGCACGTGCATCAATCTGTGTGGAAAGATGGCAAAAACTTATTCGCAGGCAATGGCTATGCGGGTTTAAGTGAATTTGCGTTGTACTACATTGGCGGCATTATTAAACATGCGCGCGCATTAAACGCGATTACCAACCCTGGCACTAACTCATACAAACGCTTGGTTCCACACTTTGAAGCGCCAGTAAAATTAGCTTACTCTGCTAAAAACCGTTCAGCTTCAATTCGTATTCCGTTTGTACACAGTGAAAAATCTCGCCGAGTTGAAGCGCGCTTTCCTGATCCAATTGCTAACCCCTACTTGGCTTTCTCAGCCTTGTTAATGGCGGGTTTAGATGGCGTACAAAACAAAATTCACCCAGGTGAGCCAGCTACAAAAGATTTGTACCATCTTTCTCCAGAAGAAGATGCGCAAATTCCAACCGTGTGTTCTTCATTAGACCAAGCGCTGGAGTATTTAGATAAAGACCGCGAGTTTCTAACCCGTGGCGGCGTGTTTACTGATGATTGGATTGACGCTTACATCGCCCTGAAAATGGAAGAAGTAAACAAAATCCGCATGACACCACACCCAGTTGAGTTTGGTTTGTATTATAGCTGCTAAGCTTCAATGAAATGCACCAAAATGGGGCGGCTTAGGCCGTCCTTTTTATTTTTTCTTAACCTATTTTAGTCATGAGGCTGTTGTATGTATTGCACTAATATTATTTCTAATTGCCACAGTCAACCATAATAGCGAATACTTCGTTGCTAACTGTAAGACTCTCATCTAAACTATTGGTATGACTAAACAAATTACTTTTTTAAGCGTTTTATTATCGGCTTTAATACTGCCACAAATGGCGTACGCCGAAATTTACAAAATTGTAGACGCTAACGGCAATGTGACCTATTCTAACGTCAAAATAAAAGGCGCAAAGAAACTCGATTTAGAGCCAGCAGATACTAACTTTGGTAATGACGCCAGCACTGAAACAAGGCGTGTACCGCGGACTCGAACAGCAACACCAGCAAGCTTTCCCAAGGTAGATGCAGACACGCAAAACCAACGCGATGGTAAGCGTAAAGAGATATTACAATCTGAACTTGACGCCGAAAAACAAGCGCTTAATGAGGCTAAAAAAGCTTATGCCGAGGGCGAATCTAACCCTGAAGTGTTTAAAACCAAGGATGGTAAAACCTTCCGCAACGTGGCAAAGTTTCAAGAAAAAATGAAGGGGTTGCAAGCCGAAGTAGACGCCCATCAACGTAACATTGATTTACTCACCAAAGAAATTAACGCTATTAATTAGTTTTTGGCCTCAATTTTAAGCATGTGCCAAACATGGCTTAGCTTTTGCTTAAACACTTTAGTATACAAACAAGCAACCGCTCAATTGCTATACCATTCATATACTATTTAAGCTTAGGCTATGCTACAAAATATTCACTCAGGTTTTGCTGGTTTAGAGCATCTCGCTACGGCGGTGATTCTGCTCAATCGATCACACAAAGTAGTCTATGCTAACCCCAGCGCGGAGATTTTATTCGCGCTAAGTGCTACGCAGATTCATAATAGCCATGTTTCAGAAGTATTTTTACATTGCGAAATATTGCAAATGGCCATTGGTAACGCAGTTAAAAACGATAGCCCGTATCGTGAGCACGAATTCGCACTGACCACCGTACGCCAGCAATCATTTGCAGTCACCTGCACGGTAACGCCTGTGGATATCGGCGATGCGACTCTTTTACTAGAATTTCAGCAGATGGATCAGCAATTGCGCATTGCACGTGAAGAGCGCATGTTGATTCAGCAGCAAGCTAATTCTGAGCTATTACGTAATCTCGCGCATGAAATTCGCAACCCTTTGGGTGGTTTGCGCGGCGCGGCGCAATTGCTAGAACACGAGCTACCAAACCCAAGTTTGCGCGAATACACACAAGTCATTATTAAAGAGGCAGATAGGCTGCAAAGCCTGATGGATAGGCTGTTAGTGCCACATCGTGTGCCAAAATATGAGCCGACAAATATACACGAAGTGCTAGAGCGCGTTCGCAGCTTATTGCTGGCAGAATCGCCCAATAATATCAAAGTACGGCGCGATTATGATACCAGCTTGCCAGAACTAATAGGCGACCGCGAAAAGTTGATACAAACTGTACTTAACATCGCCCGCAATGCCGTGCAAGCCATTCAGCTCAGCGCAACGCCTAACGCCGAAGTTGTGCTTAGAACCCGCGCAGAACGTCAAGTCACACTGGCCAAAAAGCGCTATCGCGTTGCCATTAAATTGCAAATTATTGATAACGGGCCAGGCATACCTGCAGACATTCGCGATAAGATTTTTTATCCACTTGTTTCTGGTCGAGAGGGCGGAAGCGGCTTGGGGCTGGCCTTAGCGCAAACTTTTGTGACGCAACATCACGGCATGATTGACTGTGAAAGTGCGCCTGGTAACACTTGTTTTACCATATTGCTGCCAGTGGAAAGCAGTGTAATGAAACATGCCAATATTGCGCAATAATAATTTAAGAGGGGCTTGCAGCTCCGAAGCAACACATCAAATTTATAAGTAAGTGAGAACAATATGAAGCCAATTTGGATTTTAGACGACGATAAATCAATCCGCTGGGTGTTTGAAAAAGCCTTAGCACGAACTGATTTTGCGTTTAAAACCTTTTCAAACGTGGCTGAGGCATTAAATGCCTTAAACCACGAGCAGCCACAAGTAATTGTGAGTGATATCCGCATGCCTGGTGGCTCTGGGCTTGATTTTTTGGCCGAAGTTAAACAAAAATATCCTGATATTCCTGTCATTATCATGACTGCGTACTCTGACTTAGAAAGCGCTGTGGCGGCTTTCCAGGGTGGTGCATTTGAGTACTTAGCCAAACCTTTCGACGTTGACCAAGCCATTGATGTAATTAAGCGCGCGGTAGAAGAAAGCCAGCGTCAAGCCGTGGATGATGTGGTGTTAGAAGAAACGCCAGAAATCATCGGCCAAGCGCCTGCCATGCAAGAAGTTTTTCGTGCTATTGGCCGCCTTAGCCGTTCGCACGCTACGGTGCTTATCAATGGAGAATCGGGCAGCGGTAAGGAGTTAGTCGCCAGCGCCCTGCATAAACACAGCCCACGCGCTTTACAACCCTTTATAGCCATCAATACAGCGGCTATCCCAAAAGATTTACTAGAATCTGAATTATTCGGCCACGAGCGCGGTGCTTTTACGGGCGCAGCCGCAGCGCGGCGTGGGCGTTTTGAACAAGCTGATAATGGGACGCTTTTTTTAGACGAAATTGGCGATATGCCTGCCGATTTGCAAACACGGTTGTTGCGCGTGTTATCTGACGGTCAGTTTTACCGCGTGGGTGGTCACCAGCCGCTTAAAGTGAATGTACGCGTCATCGCCGCCACCCATCAAGATTTAGAAGAGCGCGTCAAGCTTGGCTTATTCCGCGAAGATTTATTTCACCGCTTAAACGTCATTCGCTTACGCCTGCCGCCCCTGCGAGAGCGCCGAGAAGACATACCGCACCTTACCAAACACTTTCTCGCCCAAAGTGCGGTGCAATTGGGTGTAGAGCCAAAGCAACTTTCAGCCGCAGCACTACGCTATTTAACCGCAGTTAATTGGAGCGGCAATGTGCGTCAGCTAGAGAACGTTTGCCATTGGATTACCGTGATGGCGCCAGGACAAAATGTTGATGTGGCTGATTTGCCACCAGAACTTAAAGAAGACACTTCTAAAGCCTCTAGCGCACACTCTTGGCAAGAAGCACTTGCGGCTGAAGTGGCAGATGCACTTAACCGTGGCGAGCAAAATGTTTTAGATGCGCGTACCAAAGATTTCGAACGGGTGATGATTGTGAAAGCCTTGCAACATACCAATGGCAGGCGCATAGAAGC
>JANLWF010000021.1:0-1766 GCA_031364385.1 Methylotenera sp. | reverse complement strand
CCTTTAATTTGCGGGTGTGATTTGTTGCCGAAAGTCATATGAATCACACCATCTTGCACCTTAAGTGAGCTGACAAAATTGCTCACCACTTTTTCTGGCGCGGGCAAACCAGCTTCTTCATTATTCACTGGCAGCGTTTTGTTGGCCTTCCACGCGGCGGCGATTGGCTCTTTGGCAATATCGGCCAAGGGTATTGGGGCAATCACTTGCTCTTTAACAATACGTCCCATACTCGATGGAATCGCAATCATGGCTAAAATTGCAATAATCGCCACCACCACCATCATTTCTATGACAGAAAATCCATTGTTCTTATTTGCCATTATTGTCCTTTTTCTTAAGCGGCTTATCATTTAAGAAATCTGCCGCTTGCGCTCAAACAAACATACCGCAGCAGCAGCCGCTGCGTTGAGTGATTCTAAGTTTTGGTGCATAGGAATACTGATTTGATGAGTTGCCGCTTGCACCACTTTCGCACTTAAACCAGCGCCTTCATTGCCGATGATAAACGCCGTCGGCTGGCTTAAATCTTGTGCGTAGAGCGATTCACCTTGCATGGTTGTTGCATAGCAATTGCCAGCAAAATTCTGCATGGCTTCTACAATATTCACACCTTCAAAAATTGGCAACAAAAACTGTGCACCTTGCCCGCCTCTTAAGGCTTTAGGCGACCACACATCGGTACAACCTTTGCTTAAATACACCGCCTCCACACCCGCTCCTAGCGCCGTTCGCAGCATGCTACCTAAGTTGCCTGGGTCTTGAATATCTTCTAACATTAAGGCGAAATTAACGGTGTCAGGTGGTTCGATTTGCGATGTTCTTACAAGCGCCAAAATACCCGTACTGCTGGCGACTGGCGTCAGCTCGGCAAACATCAGCGTCGGCAACATCATGGTATTCACATGCTCAAGCTGCTGCATTAAAGCATTGGCTTCTGCACTGCTCTTTCCTTCTGGGATAATGACGAGTTCTGGATCACCAAACGCTCCGCAATAACTTTCAATCAGGTGCACGCCATCCAACAGCGTTTTGCCTTCTGCGCGGCGCTCACGCGCGTTTTCAGACAGTTTTTTTAAGGTTTTAAAAACTGGATTATCGCGCGAGACTACATGTTTAAAGCTCATTTTTTAGCCAAAAATTATTTAAATCACATTCTAACTTAAGCCATCTGCTATCTCGCCAAATTCGCAAAATTTATGCGCGCTTTTTTGTCTTATAATAGCCGCATGGCTAAAAAACTAGATTTAGAACGCATCCTCAGTAAACAAGGTTTCGGCACGCGCAAGCAATGCCGCATCATGATTATTAATGAAGAAATCACGGTGAATGGCGCGCTATGCGGCGACCCTGACGCAACATTTGCGCTAGAAAATTTAAGCTTTACAGTAAAAGGCGAAGCTTGGGATTACCGCGAAAAATCTTATCTGATGCTGCACAAACCGAGCAATTACGAGTGCTCACACAAAACCCAGCATCACCCTACTATTTACAGTTTATTGCCGCATCCGTTAGTCGTTAGAGACGTACAGTGCATTGGCCGTTTGGATGAAGATACGACTGGCTTGATTCTGATTTCAGATGACGGCCAATTTATACACAAAATGAGTTCGCCCAAGCACGGTGTGCCAAAAGTCTATGAAGTCACCTGTAAACACCCTGTCCTGCAAGCCAATATCCATGCGCTTCTTGGCGGAGTAAAATTAATTGATGAAACTGAAACCATCGCTGCTTTAGCCGTGACACAAATCAGCGAAAATGTCATT
>JANLWF010000345.1:0-4802 GCA_031364385.1 Methylotenera sp. | reverse complement strand
TATCCGCACTATTAGCGCCGTTATTGGCTGGCAAAGACGTAGGCTTAATGTCTGACGCAGGCTGCCCAGGCATCGCCGATCCAGGTGCAAAGCTAGTCGAACTCGCGCATCAAAAAGGCATCCGCGTAGTGCCTTGCGTAGGCCCTAGCTCTATTTTATTAAGCTTGATGGCATCAGGCCTTAACGGCCAACAATTCGCCTTTCTAGGCTACTTACCCGTCGATAAAACCGCGCGCAATATAAAACTAAAAGAAATCGAAAAACGCTCGCAAACCCACTTCGAGACACAAATCTTCATCGAAACACCCTACCGCAACCAATACATGCTGGAAGCCATTCTAAGCGTCTGCCAGCCCAATACAAGGCTGTGCGCGGCTTGCAACATCAGTTTAGAATCTGAATTGATTATGACTAAAACCATTGCGACTTGGAAAAAATCACCATTGCCTGATTTGCATAAACGACCGACGGTGTTTCTGTTGTTAGGATAAATTGCATGCCAAAAAGAACAAATGATTTTCAAGGACTTATTAAGCTAATATATGACCAAATAGTTCCAGAAGGCGGTGTTGTTACCGAGTCTGGAATGGTTCTTGACAAAGAAGCTGGCATTCTTAGAGAAGTGGATATTTTAGTTGAGTACAAATATGCAGGCCATCCATTCAAGTTCATTGTCGAGTGTAGAAACTACTCTAGAAAACAAACTATTGAATGGATAGATGGTTTAATTGGAAAAACAAAAAGTTTTGATGTTAATAAAGTAATAGCAGTTTCTAACAAAGGGTTTCACCCTTCCGCAATAAGAAAAGCCAAAGAAAACAATATAGAGACATTCACTTTAGAGCAAGCAAACGATACAAAGTGGAGTGAGTTTCCGTTTGAGCCCGGAATTGCGCTCATATCTAGCGAGCTTTATAAAATAAATAATGTATTTTATAAAAATGGCGACAAATTCATTGATATGTCTGAGTTAAATCTTGGGTCGCAGGTTCAAATTGATAGTGAAAATTCAAGCACTCTAAAAGGACTTGTTGAGAATTTTTTTCACAATTTCATAATTTCCCAGATTGAACAATACAAAAAAGATAATTTCATAAAATTATTTCAAACTAGAGAGGACATAGAAAAAACTTTAATCGTGGAGAGCGAGCATAACTGGCCAGAAGTAACAGCCTCAGATAAAAATGGTAACTTGGTTACCTTCTCAAAGGTTAAGTACATCGTTTTGGGTACAAGAACAATTGCTGATGTTAAACAGGAGCATAAGCTGTATAACGATAAGATAGTTTCACTCGGAAAACACCAAGACAATGAAGGTACTAAATATAACTTTGTAACTATTCAAGACCCTGACACTAGAAAAATACACATCAAGTGGGAAAGAAAAAAATAACTATAACTCAGTTAAGATTCTTTCTAACTGGCGCATAACTCAAGCGATGTTGCGGGCAAATGCCATGTGCCTGCAGAGCCAATAGATGCGCGGCCGTTGGGTAACCTTTGTGTTTGGCAAAGCCGTATTGCGGGTAAGTTTTATCTAGTTCATAAAGCTCTGCATCGCGCGCGACTTTGGCCAAAATAGACGCGGCGGAAATGGCTTGTACTTTGCTATCACCCTTCACTATCGCCTCGCACGGCAAGCTGATTTTGGGGCATTTATTGCCGTCAACTTGTACTAAATCGGGAGTGATATTAAAATGCGCCTGCATGGCTTCTAAGGCGCGCTTCATGGCGAGCAGGCTGGCCTGTAGAATGTTGATTTCGTCGATTTCTTGGCAGGTGCAATTGGCAATGCCCCATGCCAGCGCTTTTTGTTTTATTTCACCACTTAAAAAATCACGCTTTTTTTCGGACAGTTTTTTAGAATCCATCAAACCATCAATCGGATTGTTCACATCCAATATCACGGCAGCCGCGTAAACGCTGCCTGCTAGCGGCCCGCGCCCTGCTTCGTCTACGCCGCAGATTAGTTGCATACTTTTAAACCTTTGCTCTAGTAATTGCTAGTGCTAAACTTTCCTACTCCGTCATTCTCGCCTGCGCGGGAATGACGGATATAGCTAATATCGTTAGATAAACTTGAATAAATTCTAAAGTTACAAATAACTCAACACCACTTGCGCGGCTTTTTCTGCGCTATTTTGCTTAAGCGCTTGGTGAATAGTCGTAAATTCTTGCTCAATTTCTTTTAAATATTCTGCATCGTTCAGTAAGCGTGTCACCGTATCGGCCAAACTTTGTGGAGTAGAATCCTCTTGCAACAGCTCTGGCACTAAAAATTTACCTGCTAAAATGTTGGGCAAGCCCACATAAGACTGATAGTGCATGCGTTTTAAAATCCACCAACTTAAAGTTGGCATACGGTAGGTAATTACCATGGGGCGCTTTAGCAGCGCGGCTTCAAGTGTGGCGGTGCCAGAGGCTACAATGACCATATCGGCGGCTTCCATAGCGTCGTGCGCATGGCCAAACAAAATGTCTAGATCTAGCGTTTCATCTCGGGTATCGCCGTTGCTTAGGTTGGCTTGATTGTGGGCAATATTGTTGTACAAAGCGGTTTCAAATATTTGACGGGTTTCGCGGGTAATCAAAGGGACTAAGAATTTAATGCTGGTGAATTTAGCACTGGCGAACTTAACATTATCAAACTGCGAATTTTTGTTATTTTTGCTAATAATCTGTGCGGCTTTTACCAATAAATCGGCATGTTGCTTTACTTCAGATTGACGGCTACCTGGTAGCATGGCGATGACTAATTTACCCTGCTCAATTTTAAGTATTTCGCGCGCGTCGATTTTGCTAGGTTTTAGCGGTATTTCATCCGCTAGCGGATGCCCGATATAAGTCACAGGCACGCCAGCTGCTTCGTACAAAGCTGGCTCAAAAGGGAACAAGGCCAATACATGCGAAACGGCGCGCTTAATTTTGCCCATACGCCCGCCGCGCCAAGCCCAGATAGAAGGGCTGACGTAATGAATAGTGGGTATGCCGTGTTTTTTAAGTTTGCGTTCTAGCCAAAAATTGAAATCTGGTGCATCTACGCCGATAAAAATATCGGGCTTTTCTGCTAGTAGTTGTTTAAGCAAGCTGCGGCGTAGTTTAAGCAGGCCGTACAGGTGCGTCAACACCTCTACATAGCCACGTACAGAGAGTTTTTCTATTGTAAACAATGATTTAGCGCCCTCGCCTATCATTTTAGACCCAGCGATGCCAATAAAGGTTAAATCATTACGTTGCGCTTTTAATGCACGCATTAAATGACATCCCAGCAAATCCCCCGAGGCTTCTCCAGCCACTATCGCTATTTTTGGCATGCTGATTTACAAGGCTAGCGGACGATGCCGCGGGTTGAAACGTTTAAAAAATCTGTGAGTAAGGCAATTTCTTTGCAAGTTTTTTGCATCTCGACCAATTCAATTTTGGCTTCGTCTAAGGTTAAACTGTTACGATAAAGTGTTTTATAAGCGCGTTTAATTTGTAAAATACTATCAGCGCTATAGCCGCGTCGCTTAAGGCCTTCCGCGTTGATGCCGTGCGGTTTTGCGTCATAGCCTGCGGCTGTTACATAAGGCGGAATATCTTTAAACACCACAGTATTCACCGCGGTAATCACATGTGCGCCGACTTTGCAAAACTGGTGAATGAGCGTGAAGCCGCCCAAAATTGCATAATCGTGAATATCCACATGGCCTGCAAGCGAGCTATTGTTGGCCATAATGGTGTTGTTGCCAATTTGGCAATCATGCGCAATATGTACGTAAGCCATAATCCAGTTATCGTTGCCGATTTTGGTAGCGCCCTTGTCTTGTACTGTGCCGCGATTAAAGGTGCAGAACTCGCGAATGGTATTGTTATCGCCGATTTCTAGTGTGGTGGGCTCGCCCGCGTATTTTTTGTCTTGCGGCGCTTCGCCCAGCGACGAAAATTGAAAAATTTGGTTGTTTTTGCCGATGGTAGTAGGGCCTTTTAACACCACATGGCTACCAATGTGCGTATTAGCATTCACTTTTACGCCTGCGCCGATAATGGAATAAGCGCCTACTTCTACGCTGGAATCAAGCTCTGCTTTAGGGTCGATAATGGCACTGGGGTGTATTTTTACAGACATTTTAAATTGATATTTTACTTTAATTTTAAATTTTAATTGATTGATTTTTAAGTTTATTTTTTATCAATACTTTTTAAAATACACATCATACTGGCTTCGGCAACCACTACGCCATCCACCGTGGCAATGCCTGAATATTTCCAAATACCTTTTAAAATGCGGTCAATTTTCACGTTTAAAATAATTTGATCACCAGGCGAAACAGGTTTTTTAAAACGTGCGCTATCGATACCCGCAAAATAATATACTGAGTCGTCAGTAGGTTTTTTACCCATCGTCTTGAAAGACAATATAGCAGCGGCTTGCGCCATCGCTTCTACTATCAACACGCCTGGCATTACAGGATGATGCGGAAAATGACCTGGGAAGAATGGCTCATTGATGCTCACGTTTTTAAGCGCGATAATTTCTTTGCCAAGCTCCATCGAAATGACGCGATCTATCATCACAAAGGGGTAACGGTGCGGTAAATGATCTAAAATTTCGTGAATATCCATGCTGGTTGTAGTTGTTGTAGCGGTATCTGTCATGTCTATTCCCTATGGCTTACTGTTAGTGGCTTGACTTTGTGAGTCTAATTGCACAATCGCAACTTCTAAGGCCTTTATTTTATCTGTTAATTCGGTCAAACGGGGACTTAGGTGGCGAATATTTGCAGCGGTTTTAAGCCAATCCGCGTGCTCTTGCGAGGGCA
>JANLWF010000321.1:0-2105 GCA_031364385.1 Methylotenera sp. | reverse complement strand
GATGGCTTAGGCTTTACGCAAGCTGATTTAACGCGACCTGTGAGCGATTTCTCTGGCGGTTGGCGCGTGCGTTTGAACTTGGCGCGTGCCTTAATGTGCCGCAGTGACTTATTGCTGCTGGATGAGCCGACCAACCACTTGGATTTAGACGCGGTGATTTGGCTAGAAAGCTGGCTGCGCGATTATCGCGGCACACTGGTGCTTATTTCGCACGATAGAGATTTTTTGGACGCGGTCATCGATAACGTGTTGCACATCGAGCAGCAGCGCATTACCTTGTATCGCGGTGGTTATAGTGATTTTGAGCGTCAACGCGCAGAAAAACTAGCGCTGCAACAAGCCATGTATGAAAAACAACAACGCAAAGTTGCACATTTACACAGTTATATCGACCGCTTCCGCGTACAAGCTACCAAAGCGCGCCAAGCGCAAAGCCGCATTAAGGCGTTAGAGCGCATGGAAATGATTTCTGCCGCGCACGTAGATTCTCAATTCAACTTTGAGTTTCGTGCGCCTGTATCCGCGCCAGACCCCTTGCTGGTACTGGATGACGTGAATGCAGGTTACGCAGAAAAAACGATATTAAACAAAGTGCTACTCACCATTCGTCCAGGCGAACGCATTGGCTTGCTGGGTAAAAATGGCGCAGGTAAATCTACGCTGATTAAACTGCTGGCGGCCGAGCTTAAGCCTTTAAGCGGCAAGCGCGTAGAAGGCAAAGATTTACGCATCGGCTACTTCGCGCAACATCAATTAGAGCAGCTACGGCCAAGTGAATCGCCGCTGCAACACATGCTGCGGCAAGATATTGAATTAAACAACTCTACAACGCGCGAGCAAGAACACATGAATTACCTTGGAGGCTTTGATTTTAAAGGTGACATGGCGCGCAACAGCATAGAGAAATTTTCTGGCGGTGAAAAATCGCGTTTGGCTTTGGCGCTATTAATTTGGACTCGCCCGAATTTGCTATTATTGGACGAACCGACCAACCATTTAGATCTTGAAATGCGTCATGCTTTAACTTTGGCGCTGCAAGATTATCAAGGCGGTGTGATATTAGTTTCGCACGATAGAGCCTTGCTACGCGCGACTTGCGACAACTTTATATTGGTCGCACACGGCGCGGCAGAGGCGTTTGATGGCGATTTGGATGATTATAAAGATTGGTTAGCGACTCAAAAAATTGGCCAAAAAGCCGAAAACACTACCCCCGCATCGTTATTGGCTTCCAGGGCAGGTGCAAATAATACTTATACGCAGAATAAAGCAGGGCGCCAAGCACGTATTTTGCTACGCAGGCCATTGCTGAAAGAAACTGAGCAAGTAGAAAAGCAATTGGAAAAATTTAACCAAGAAAAAACCAGCTTAGACGCGCGTGCAGGAGAACCTGCTTTATATGATGTTGAAAATAAAGCAGAATTACAAAACTTGCTAAAACGCCAAGCCGATCTCTACAACATGATAGACCAAGCAGAAATGCGCTGGCTAGAGTTGCATGAACAACTGGAAGTATTGCCTGAAATTAGTTAAATTAAAAGCACTGAAATTAAAATACCTAAATTTTAAAAGACAATGAAAGATAAAAGCATGGATTACTCAAAACGCCTTACCTTGCTACACGCCTTATGCCTAGCGGAAACTTTGGACGACGGTGATGGCCAGCCTTCTAATAATAATTTCCTTAATGTTAACTTAGGCGAGTATAAGGCGCTAGATTCTGCGCATTATTTAGCTAGCTTTGTGACTTTTAAGGCGATTCAAGCCGCAGATAGGCAGCCTGCGTTCGAGCGAAGCAATAACTTTGATATGCTCAGCGTGTATCAAGCATATGCCTTGCTAACATTTGCTTTTTTTACTGCGCCTTTAGCCACCGAAAACATCAGGCCAGATTTAACCGCTGCACAAATTATTATTGCCAAAACCATATTTGCGGGCTTGTCAGAAGCGGAATTAATGGAAATTATCGACAGTGGATTTAATAAATTTAAACTTATTGGCGAGGCTGAAGCCGAACATTGGAGCGAGTTTAGAGAAAACTTAGATAAGCTCACCATTAGCTTTTTGGTTGCTGGCACCGATGACGATAGCCCGCATGATAAAGA
>JANLWF010000317.1:0-2297 GCA_031364385.1 Methylotenera sp. | reverse complement strand
TGTGCGCGATGCCAACCATGAAATCGAATATTTTATTGCCGTGGTAGAAGATATATCTGCACGCAAACTAGCGATTGAAGATAGTCGCCGCTTTTTTACGTTATCGCAAGAATTATTATGCACGGCTGGCTTTGATGGCTATTTTAAAAAACTGAATGGCACTTGGGAAGCATCGCTCGGTTATAGCCCAGAAGAGTTGCTAGCCAAACCTTTCATTGAGTTTGTACATCCTGATGACCAAGAGATATCGCAAAATTTAGTTTCAAAGTTAGTTAATGGTCACAATACCAGAGCTTTTGAAAATCGCTTATTGTGTAAAGATGGCTCAGTGCGCTGGCTGTTATGGAGTACCGTTTCGGTGGTAGAAGAGCAACTACTTTACGCATCTGCGCGTGATATTACAGAGCGCAAAAAAGCCGAGCAAGACTTGCAAATACGTACTGAACAGTTTGAATGCCTAGTTAATGCCGCCCCGTTTGGTATCCATATGATGGATGATGATTTCACCGTTCGCCATGTGAATCCTTATGCGCTTCCAGCATTCGGTAATATTCCTGATTTAATCGGCCGTAATTTTGGTGATGTCATGCACACACTTTGGCCAGCGCATAAGGCGGATGAAATTATTAATCACTTTCGCCAAACACTTGAAACAGGTGAGCCTTGCGTGGTGGCTGAAATGATCGAGCAACGAGCCGACCGTAAAGTGACAGAATATTATGCTTGGGAAATCCATCGCATACCACTTCCAAGCGGCAAGCAAGGCGTGGTTTGCTATTTTCAAGATATTTCACAACGCGTTATAGCGCAGCAAGCTCTTGTTGCAAGTGAAGAGCGTTACCACACATTATTTAAATGCATGGATGAAGGTTACTGCGTGATAGAAATGATTTTTGATGCAGAACATACATTTACAGATTTTCGGTATTTAGAAGTGAATCCAGCTTTTGAAGAGCAATCTGGCTTAGTAAATGTTACTGGCAAAACCATTTTAGAGCTTTTTCCTGATTTTAACCCAGTATTAATAGCTACTTATGGCCAAGTAGCGTTAACAGGCGAGCCTATTCGCTTTGAGCATGAGATACCAGAAATAAGCCGTTGGCTTGATATTTATGCATATAGAATTAAAACCCCACAACAAAACCAATTAGCCGTATTGTTTACCGATATTACCGAGCGCAAACTGGCAGAAATTGCTTTGAAAGAAAACGAAGAACGCTTGCAAGCCTTTGTCAACTCAAGTGCGGACGCCATTTATAGCATGAGCGCTAATTGGGAGCAGATGCACCAAATTGAGGGTCGAATTTTTGTAAAAGAAGCTAAAAAATCAAATGCTAACTGGCTGCAAGATAATATTTACCCAGACGATCATTTAGCAATTCAAGAAAGAGTTGCACAAGCCATTCAAACTAAAAGCATTTTTGAAATGGAACATCGCGTTCTTCGCTTAGATAATTCAGTTGGCTGGGCTTATTCGCGGGCTGTGCCGTTATTTAATAAACAAGGTGACATTACTGAATGGTTTGGCACGGCAACAGATATTAGCGAACGTAAACGTGAGCAGGAAGCATTACGCCAAAGTGAAGAGCGTTTTCGCGTTTTGTTTGATTTGGGGCCAGTGGCTATGTACACCGTGGATGCGTTAGGAACGATTCAGGAATTTAACCGTAATGCAATCACTTTATGGGGGCGTGAACCTCTGCGGGGCGACCCTAGCGAGCGCTATTGCTGCGCCTACAAAATATACCAGCCAGATGGCACGCTGCAACCACATGAAGAAAGTCCAGTAGCTGCCGTGTTGCAAGGCCAAGTTCCAGCTGCGTATGATGTAGAAGCCGTTTTAGAGAGGCACGATGGCACGCGCGTTAGCGTGGTTGCTAATGTCGTCCCATTAAAAAATATACAAGGTGAAGTCATCGGCGCGATGAACTGCTTAGTCGATATGACGTATAGAAAAAATGTCGAAGATGCCATGTTTAACAACAACCTTGAGCTGCAAACCGCAAAATTAAATGCCGAAAAGGCCAATCAAGCAAAATCAGAATTTTTATCCAGCATGAGTCATGAACTGCGCACACCGCTTAACTCTATATTGGGCTTTGCCCAGCTGTTAGAATCTAGCGCAACGCCGCTCACGCTGACGCAGACACGCAATGTTCATCAAATTTTGCAGGCAGGCTGGTATTTGCTAGAACTGATTAACGAAATTCTAGATTTAGCACAAATTGAATCTGGCAAACAAGCCTTGCTGCTAGAGCGTGTATCAATTAAAGACGTAATGCACGAATGCGCAAACA
>JANLWF010000247.1:0-3199 GCA_031364385.1 Methylotenera sp. | reverse complement strand
ACCGCGCCAGTACTGGCAGAACGGGAAAATTTAAAAAAATGCATTTGCGTCATACCCGCTAAAAATGGCGCAAGCGTGCGTATTACTGGCAAAAACAAGGTCACTAAAAAGCCTTTTTCACCGTGTTTATCGTAAAAAATGCGGGTTTTATCTAGCGCGACTTGATTCGGCCATTTTAAATAATCCACAAAAAACGCCTGCCCAACCGAGTTGCCAAGCCAATAGCCCGCTAAGTTGCCCAGTATGGCGGCGATGATAAGCACAGGAATTAATAGCCAAATATTAAGCGCTGATGCTGCCCAAACCGCGCCACACACAAATAAAAACGGGTTGCTGGGCAAGAAGAAAAACGGCAAAACGCCGATTTGCAAAAAAACCACGGCAAATAAAATCACATACACCAGATTGGCGTGCATGACCACCAGTTGCGGCAAATGCGCATCAAAATCCAAAACCATTTGCCAAATTTGCATCATGTGATGCTGCTTTTGCATTCAGCAATGACGGCTTGCGGGGTTAATTTTATTGCCCAATATAGCAATAAGGGAATAATGACTAACTCATCAAGTTGGCCAATAACGGGCAAGAAATCTGGAATTAAATCGAACGGCATCAGCAGGTAGCCGACTGCCAGCCACAATAAAGCTTTGGCGAGTTTTGGGGTTTGTGGGTGTAGCTGTACGCGCCTATAGAACTCAAACTCCGCTTTGAGTTGTGCGGCGATTTGTTTTAATTTTTCAAACAATTTCATGCGAAATCTGGCTTCATGCAAGTTTTTTGCCAGTGAGTTTCTCAAAAGCTTCGAGATACTTTTCGCTTGTTTTTTGGGCAACATCGTTAGGCAAAGCGGGAGCGGGTGGTGCTTTATTCCAATGGATACTTTCCAGCCAATCGCGCACATATTGTTTATCGTAGCTGGGTGGGTTGCTGCCAACCTTATAGCTTTCAAGCGGCCAAAAACGTGATGAATCGGGGGTGAGCACTTCGTCCATCACATGTAGCACGCCGTTATCATCCAAGCCAAATTCAAACTTAGTATCTGCAATAATAATGCCTTTTGTAAGGGCATATTCAGCGGCCTCTGTGTAAAGCCTAATCGCCACTTTAGCAACTTTTTGCGACATCTCAGCACCAATTAAATCTGCACATTGTTGCAAACTTATATTTTCATCATGCTCGCCCACGGCGGCTTTGGATGATGGCGTGAATATTGGCGTTGGCAGCTTTTGTGCAAGCTGCAAACCTGCGGGCAGCTTAATGCCACAGACTGTGCCTTTGGCTTGATACTCTTTCCATCCGCTGCCAACTAAGTAACCACGCACAATCGCCTCAATAGGCAAGGCATTCAGCTTTTTCACCACCACCGCTCGACTACCTAACTGCGCTTTATCGGCATCATTATTCACAACCGATTCAGGCGCAATGCCTGTCAAATGATTCGGCACAATATGTTGCAGTTGCTTAAACCAAAAATTGGCCATCTGTGTCAGCATCGCGCCTTTATTGGCGATGCCTGTGGGCAATATCACATCGAATGCCGAGAGTCTATCCGTACTCACCAACAACATGGTGGCATCGTCAATCGCGTAAATATCGCGTACTTTACCTTGGTGTATGCGCTTAAGGCTGCTGATGCTGGTTTGTAATAAAGGTTTGTTCATGTATGGTTTTATGTGTAAAAAGACCAATTATAGAGTTGTGCATTAGCTTAATGCCAATTACGATTCGTTATTTTGGCCTATTTTCGCCAATCGTAATAATTTTTAAGGTGTTGGTGCCACCAGAGCTGCCTATTGGCTCGCCAAACGTCAGCAATACCGTGTCGCCTGCTTGAAATGCCTCAGTGCTCAGCAGCACTTGCTCCATTTCACGCAATATTTCATCTCTGTTTTTGTCTTTTTGATTGATAGGATAAGGATACACATTGCGATGTAACGTTAATTTTCGCCGTGCCACTTTGTCGGGCGATAGCGCATAAATTGGCACTCTACTGTTGGCGCGCGATAACCATTGCGCTGCATTACCAGATTGCGTTAGCGCAGCGATTACTTTCACATTGAGGTGCTGCGCAGTAAAAATGGCCGCAGCCGCAATCGCTTCGTCGATATGCTGCAAACTACCTATGTGCCGAGCAACATCATGCAAACTTTCGCACTCTTTTTCCGCCTCAATACACACGCGATGCATCGCTTGCACCGTTTCTAATGGATATTGCCCACTGGCGGTTTCGGCTGACAGCATTACTGCATCGGTGCCATCTAGTACCGCATTGGCCACATCCGAAACTTCTGCGCGGGTTGGAATTGGGCTATTAATCATCGACTCCATCATTTGGGTTGCGGTAATCACCAGCTTGTTCTGTGCGCGCGCCATGCGGATCATACGCTTTTGCAAGCCTGGAATCGCCGCGTCACCTACTTCAACGCCCAAATCACCTCGCGCCACCATAATTGCATCAGAGGCTTCAATAATGGCTTCTAAGTTGTCTATGGCTTCTGCACGCTCAATTTTAGCCACAATGCTGGCTGTACCGCCCGCTTTTTTCACTAAATTTTTTGCAGCTAAAACGTCATTTTCATCTCTAGGAAAAGAAATTGCGATGTAGTCTGCCTCCAGCGCCACGGCCGTTTTAATATCTTCATGATCTTTTGCAGTCAACGCCTGTGCAGCCAGCCCGCCGCCTTGCAAATTGATGCCTTTATTGTTAGACAACTCGCCGCCTATAACGATTACACAGTGAATTTTATTGCCATGCACAGAATTTACCGCCATGGCGATGCGACCATCATCTAACAACAGTAAGTTGCCAGCGGCCACTTCTTGCGGCAAATCCTTATAATCCAGGCCTACCTGCTCTTGGTTGCCCAAGGTGCAATCAGAATTCAACACAAATAGATCACCTGTTTTTAGGGTGATTTTACCTAATTCAAATTGACCAATGCGTATTTTTGGGCCTTGTAAATCACATAATACGCCAATGGGTCGATTAAGTTTGGTGGCGATGCTACGCACAATTTCAGCACGCTTTATATGATCTGCCGAGCTGCCATGCGAAAAATTAAGTCGCACCACATTGACACCAGCAGTAATTAAACGTGCTATCAGCTCTTCGCTACTTGAGGCAGGGCCTAAGGTTGCTACAATTTTTGTTTTACGTAAAGTCATTAGTTTTCTGGTAAATAGAGTTAAAGTGCTTAAT
>JANLWF010000241.1:0-1899 GCA_031364385.1 Methylotenera sp. | reverse complement strand
TTGTAAGGCGTTTAGCTCCTCTGCCAGTTTTGAACTCATTATCTCAAACCGAGGATAGGGTTTATCGACGGAAGAAACTTTCCTCCAATTGTGAAGTAGCCTGTCATTTTGGAACTGGATTAGCTCATCCGAATCTTGATTTACAAACCAAAATCTGTTGTGCATTGCACCAGAAACAAAACCAAATGAAGGCATTATCGTAAACGAAGAAACGCCAAATGTTTCAAATGAAGGCTGCAACGGTGCCATTTCTTGCACATGAGGATAATCATTACTGAACAACTGCCAGACGTTGTGCGCGTATATTTGCTGGTAGTTCACTGGTGGCTGAAACTGAACACCTAAAACCACTTCGTTCAACGGTGGGTTAGAATAATCGGGAAGATTATCAGGTCTTTTCACGTTTTTGGCACCTTAAATTCAAAAAATCACTTAAATTACTACGGCTATAGTATATCAAATATTGTGTTGTCATTACGACTACAACTACTCACCTAGGTTCTATTTGTTTCAAACCCTAACCACCGCCAAAGGATACTCAGCCACCACATTATCCGCCGTCATCAGCGTAATCCCTTCCACTGCCGTTTGTGCAATTAGCATGCGGTCAAACGGATCTTTGTGGATATTGGGTAGGGCATCAACGCCAATGGTATGCGCGCTGGTGATGGCGATTTCTTCAAAGCCGTTGTCTAGCAAGTTGCGTCTTAATACGGCTAAATCCACTTTAAAATCTGCACGGCCAAGTTTGTTTTTAATGGAGACTTCCCATAGGCTGGCGGCACTAAAATAAAGCTGGTTTTGTGGGTCTTCAATCAGTGCTTTTGCTTTGCTTGAAAGCTGCTCTGGCTCGCCCGCCGCCCAAAGTAAAATGTGTGTGTCTAGCAATAATTTCATGCGCGTTATTCCACGCCAAACAGCTTGGCGATTTCTTGCTTGCCCATTTTATCAAAGTCTTTTGGCGTGCTAATTTGCCCCGCCATAAAGCCCAAGCGCTTTTTGGCTTGTGGTTTTGGCGCATCTAACTTGGTGACTTTAACCAAAGGCTTGCCAGCTTTGGCAATAATAAACGACTCGCCACTGACAGCTTGTTCTATCAATTTTGAAAGCTGTGTTTTAGCCTCGTGAATGTTAACGGTTTGCATAATAGACCTAATTGAACTAAGTTAAGTTGGTTTAGTTTAAACCTAAATATGTGCTTGGTAAACATTTTTGTTAAGGTTAATTATCCATAGGGTCATACTCAATAGTTTGTTAAAATAGCTTTATTAACTCAAACTTGTAGCCTATTTTGACCACGCTTAAAATTACTAAAAAACCTAGTGAAACACCAACTGCCAGCAAAGCACCTGTGCGCCGTGCTGATCCGAATAAGCGCGATAGAACCAAGCCGCTGCCGAAGCCTGTGGCTCGCGTAGATGAGGTTCAATCTGCTTCTAAAGATAAAATGGATGCTAATTTTAAACCGCAAGAAAAAGTCAAAATGGATTCCCGCGTTCGCGGGAATGACGAGCGGGCAGCCAAGCCAGAAGGCGCGCGGCAACGTAATCATCGCTTTGATGGCAAGGCGCATGGTGAGCCGTTTGCAGAGCAAGTGAGTGAAGATAAGTCTAGCAAAAGCAGGCCTGCGTATGACAAGCCTGCCTACAATAAGCCTAGCGAAAATAGGCCGCTTAGAAGCGAATTAAGGGCTGAATCTGTGAGTGAGTCTAAACCAAACGAACATAAACCAAGCGAGTTTAAGCAAGCTGAATCAAGACAGCACAAACCCTCAGGTGTTGATACCCGCACTACACCGCGCCCTGACAAAAATGAGCCACAATATCGCCAAGCGCCACGCAGAGGTGGCAAGGTGCGCGACGGTTATGAAGGTACTGCAACGCCGCAATATGGCGCGGC
>JANLWF010000229.1:0-1517 GCA_031364385.1 Methylotenera sp. | reverse complement strand
TAATATACAACTTAGTATAGTTTTTGCTTCAGTTTAAACAGAAGCAATAAAATTCCTCAGGAGATTTTTAATGAAATTGGGTTCAACATTTAATAAAACACGCACCAGCCTACTGGCGCTGGCATTAATCGCAACTTTAAGCGCTTGTAACAAAGAAAAAAGCGAAGAGACTGCTACTGAGAATGCCGCAGCAGCCAGTATTGAAAAGGTTTCTGCGGCCACTAGCACAGGCACAGCTTATGTCACTAGCCAAGATGCGGGCGTGAGTGTGATTGACCTTGCCACCATGCAAGTAACCAAAACCATTGACGTAAAAGCGGCGGGTCCGCGCGGCCTGGGCGTGACTGATGACGGCAAAAAACTCATCGTGGCGACGCGCGAAAACGGCAGCATTTCGGTAATTGACACCGCGACTGGTGAAATAACGCAACAAGTTGAAGTAGGCAAAAACCCAGAGTTTGTGCGTATTAGCGGCAATTTTGCTTATGTGTCATCCGAGCCTAGCGCCAAAGCAGGCCCGCCACCTGCGTCAGGTGCGAAACCAGCCGAAGATGACGATGCTGAGGAAAAAATCCCCGCTAAAATTTCTGTAGTGGATTTAGCCGCTGGTAAAAAAGTGCGCGAAATTACAGGCGGCCCAGAAACCGAGGGCATAGAATTTTCAAAAGACGGCAAAAACTTGGTGATTACCAACGAGGCCGATAACACCGTGACCGTGCACAATATTGAAGATGGCAGCTTAGTCAAAACCATCAGCACGCATGAACTTGGTGATAGGCCGCGCGGCATTAAAGTTTCACCTGACGGCAATACCTACCTAGCCACGCTAGAGTATGGCAATAAATTTATGGTGTTGGATAAAGATTTCAACGTTGTACGCACTGTGGATACTGCTGAAACGCCTTATGGCATTGCGTATGACAGCAAAGGCGAGCGCATTTTTGTGGCGGCGAATAAGGCCAAAGTATTGCAAGTATTTAATGCTAAAACTTATGAAAAAATTAAAGATATCCCCACCGCTAACCGCTGCTGGCACTTTAGCTTTACACCAGACGAGAAACAGATTTTGCTGGCTTGCGGTAAATCGGACGCAATTTTAGTGATTGATGCAGAAAAATTGGAAGTCACCAAACAAATTGAAGTGAAAAACCTGCCTTGGGGTTTGGTAACTTACCCGAAAAGTATGGGGAGTTTGGATGCTAAATCAAACTAGCTGGTAGTTGTTAGACGGTAGTTGTTAATTAAAAGCCCCGAGACCGCAAGGTCTTGGGGCTTTTTTATTTGAGCTTGCTTATAATAAATTCCCAATCTCTAGGATCAACTGGTGTAATTGAAAGTCGATTGCCACGCTGCAAGATTCTTAAATTAGCCAATTCTGGCGTTTCGCGCATTTCTTTTAAACTGAGCAAGCGCGTTTTACGCACCAGTTTTACATCCACATTCACCCAGCGCGGGTTCTCAAGTGTGGCTTTTGCATCGTAATATTGATGGCCTTTGATAAACTGCAAACGGTCTGG
>JANLWF010000204.1:0-1661 GCA_031364385.1 Methylotenera sp. | reverse complement strand
GCCACGCCAGTGCTTATTCCCGCTAAACCTGGCAATATGGTATCTTTGTATCGCGCTATCGAAATTTGCCTAAAAAACAACAAACCGTTTATTGCCGATGCGATTTTAGATCCGATTCATTTTGGGCTGACGGAGTCGATTGTGCGTTATCACAAGCTACGTAAAAAATACCCTGAAATACAAATTATGATGGGCATTGGCAACCTCACAGAGCTTACCGATGCTGACACCACGGGTATTAACGCGATTTTGTTTGGTATTATTAGCGAGCTAAATATTAACGCCGTTTTAGCCACCAGCGTGAGCGCGCACGCTGTGAACGCGATTGCGGAAGCTGACATTGCACGCCGCGTGAATTATCGTGCAAAACAAGATGACCGCTTACCACGCGGCTACAGCAATGGCTTGCTTGGGCTGCACGATAGAAAACCGTTCTCGTATAACGCGGTAGAAATCGCCGAATTCGCCGCGCAGATTAAAGACCCAAGTTTTCGCATTATGGTAAGCGAAATGGGCGTGCATGTGTATAACCGTGACGTGCTTTTGCAGGATATAGATCCATTTGCGTTTTACCCGAATTTGGGCGTAGAAAACGACGCCTCACATGCGTTCTACTTAGGCGTAGAGCTGGCGCGCGCGCAAATTGCACATCAACTTAAAAAGCGCTATGTGCAAGACGAGGAGTTAAATTGGGGTGTCGCAACAGAACGCAGAGGGCATAAGACGGAAGATAGAAAAAGTCATCGTGAGACTTCACTTAAAGAGAAGAAAAGCAAAAAGAATGATTTTTGAAACAATCATAGCGAGTGTGGATTTGACTGGAGAACCTCATATCGCGCCGTTTGGCATCCGCTACGAGGGTGATTTGGTCGTCATTGCCCCGTACAAACCCTCTACTACTTTGGATAATATTTTGGCCACAAAATGCGCGGTAATGAATTTAGCTGACGATGTGCGTGTTTTTGCAGCTGCGCTTACCAACAGAAAAGCAGGCGGACTTGTGCAAGCTAATAAAATCAAGGGTTTTAGGCTGGCTGATTGTTTGGCGCATGCTGAGCTGGAGTTAGTTGAGTTGCGTGATGATGCCATACGGCCGCAATTATTCATGCAAAAAGTGGCTGAATTTAATCATAAACCATTTACTGGTTTTAACCGTGCGCAAGCCGCGGTGATAGAGCTGGCAGTGCTAGTAAGCCGATTGCGCATATTGCCAAAAGACAAAATTATGCTTGAGATTGAATATTTAAAAATTGCCATAGATAAAACTGCGGGTGAGCGTGAAATGCAAGCATGGAGCTGGCTTACAGAGGCGATTGAAAATTTTTATGCTGAGCAGGCTGGAACGAATCAGGCATGACCCAATTACTCATCAGTGTAAAAAATGTCAAGGAAACCTTAATTGCGCTAGATGCAGGCGTGGATATTATTGATTTGAAAAATCCTGATAATGGCGCGCTTGGCTCGCTAGATATAGTCACTAGCGCGAATATTTTGCAGGCCATAAGCGGCGCTACAATTGTTAGTGCCACTGTGGGAGAGCATCACGCCTCTTTAAGTGACCTAATTTTCGACATTAGAACGCGCATTGAAATTGGCGCTGACATCGTTAAAATCGCGGTTTCAAAACTTTTTTATGAGGCTGATTTTCTGATTGAAATGGC
>JANLWF010000170.1:0-4122 GCA_031364385.1 Methylotenera sp. | reverse complement strand
GTTTTTAGCCATTTCACTTGATTCTGCGCGCCTGCCAAGTCATTTTTGCGCAACATGGCCAAGGCTAAACCATAATGCTCGGCCGTTTCGCTAGCAAAACGCCGTTCTTTAATGTTATCTTCAAACTGGTCTATCGCACTTTGCGCCAAACCATTGCTGGCGCGCAATTTGGCTTTTACCAAATTAAATTCTAAGCTGTCTGTCACTTGCTTATAGGGCATAGCCTCTACACGGTTGGAAACATCAGCGATCCGCTCAGCATTTAACGGGTGTGTGCGTAAAAAGCTGGGCGCAGCACCTTCTGTGAACCTTGTACCTCGTTGCAAAGTGGTAAAGAATGCGGGCATGGCGCGCACATCAAACCCTGCGCTATCTAATATGCTCAAGCCGACTCTGTCAGCCTCACGCTCATGTTCGCGTGTGTAATCTAGCTGTCGCTGCACGCCTGCCGCCGATGCGGTCGCCAGTGCACCGTTTGCTAACTCTGGGTTGGCACGCGCTACCAACAAAGCCAAGGCAATGCCTGCAATATTTTTAAAGGTATCGGTTTTTTGTTTTGCCAACATACGCGCCATGTGGCGTTGCGTTACGTGACCAATTTCGTGACCTAACACACTGGCAAGCTCAGATTCACTATTCGTAGCTAATATAAGCCCAGTATGCACACCTATCACCCCGCCTGGCATGGCAAAGGCGTTAATCGAGTTATCTCGCACCACAAAAAAGTTAAACTTTTGTTGCTTATCTGGGCTAGCGGCCGCCAGTTTATTGCCCAGTGTATTCAGGTAATCAATCACCTCAATATCTTGCAATATCTCGTCGCTCACTGCTACTTCGCGCATAATCTGGTCGCCAATATACTGCTCATCTAGCGGCGTAAGCACGGTTTGTGATACATCGCCCAAATCGGGCAAGCTGGTATCTAGATTGGTTGGGATGGCGTAAGGTTTACCCGATAAAGTGGGCTTTGATGCATCTTCTGCAAACGCGGTGTTTGCGAGCAACAAAACGATTAAAGTTATAGTTTTAATGTTCATTATTGTTATGATAATGTCTTTAGCTGGCAAGTTCACATTGATTTATGCATAGAAGGTAATAAATGAGCCAAGATACCCAAAAAAAGCTGAGTCATTTTGATAGTAGTGGTCACGCGCATATGGTGGATGTGGGAGATAAGCCAGTAAGCAAGCGCAGAGCAGTTGCTAGCGGCATTATCAGCATGTTACCTGCTACGTTACAGCTCATTCGACAAGGTGATGCAAAAAAAGGTGATGTGCTCGGCGTTGCACGTATTGCTGCGATTCAAGCCAGTAAAAAAACGGCCGATCTAATTCCATTGTGTCATCCAATTAGCCTGACTAAAATAGCAATAACGTTTGAGGTAGATGAAAAGGCTACCACTATAACTTGCACCGCCACTTGTGAAACTACAGGCCAAACGGGTGTGGAAATGGAAGCACTAACCTCTGTGAGCGTAGGTTTGCTGACGATTTACGATATGTGCAAAGCAGTAGATAGAGACATGATTATAAGTGAAATAAAGCTGCTTGAAAAGCATGGTGGTAAATCGGGTGATTGGGCCGCTACAGGTAAATAAAAAGCCACTCGCTACTTTCTTAGACGAGTGGCAAGTCTAGGCAACCATTCGTTTAAATGTGGGCAGCCACCACGCTTACGCCCACTTAAATGATTTATTGCATTAACTACTCACCTAAAAACACTATCTCCCTAAAAGGCCAAGCGCGCCCATAGAGTAACCACCGCCACGAATATGTCCTACTAGATCATCCGCACCACGACCCCCGCGAATATGACCTATTGGATCATCTGCACCGCCGCCACGCACATGGCCCACAGGATTAACTGTGCCACGCCCACTATTATGACCTCTTAGGTCGCCAAAGCCGCGTACACGGTCACGACCACTAATGTGCCCCACAGGATCATCACAACCGCGACATTGGCGAATATGACCCACAGGATCATCCGCGCCACGACCTTGACGAATATGTCCTGCTGGATCGTCTAAACCACGGTTTTGTCGAATGTGACCTATTGGATCATCTGCGCCGCGACCTTGACGCATGGTAACGGATAGGTCAAATGCCATTGCTGTGGTTGACACTACTGTAATACCTAAAGCTAACACTGATGCTAATAAAGTCTTGTTCATTTCAACTCTCCTCATTGGTTTAAAACTTTATGTGGTAAATTTTCCCATTTAATTTATAGCATAATAAGTGGGAAAAAATACCATGTCAAGCATTTTGTGTTATTATTTGCAAATGGATACAAAAGTAAATCAAAATTCTGCAATATTTAAGGCGCTTGAATGCGCCATGAGGCCTCTTGTACGATTAATGCTAGCGCGCGGTATCACCTACATTCAGCTCACTGAATGGCTCAAACATATCTTTGTAGAAACTGCTGTTAGGGAATTTACCTTGCCAGATAAGGCCATAAATGACAGCCGCATCAGCGTAATTACTGGTGTACATCGCAAAGATGTTAAGCGTTTGCGCGAGATGATGCTTATAAACCCCATTTTGGTAGAGCCTATTAATGTTAATTTAGGCAGTAAAATTGTTTCTGCATGGCTGAGCAACCCCTTGTACATACATGACGGCAGGCCCAAAACTATCGCGCGTTTAAAAAAAGATGGCGGTAATGTTTCTTTTGAAGCGCTGGCTGAGGCAGTCACAAAAGATGTGAGAGCCAGAGCTGCGCTTGATGAACTTGAGCGTGTGGGCGCAGTAAATGTCGATGAAAATGATAGGGTGACATTGATTACTGACGCCTTTATTCCAGCTAAAGGTGAAGATGAAAAAGCCTATTACATGGGATTGGGGGTTGGTGATCACACCACTGCTGCTGTGCATAACGTATTAAACTGTCAGCCACCTAGCTTCGACCGCGTTGTACATTATAAAGGCTTATCCCTGGAATCGATTCGAGAGATAGAACAATTATCTCGTGTAAAAGGTAGCCAATTATTGCAAGAAATTAACAAAAAGGCTGAGAAACTTCCTTCAATTGCAGACACGTCAGACATAAAGAGCAAAAGATTTACATTAGGTGTATATTTCTATAGCGAAGATGTTATATGAAAATTCATCAATTTTACTCTTTAGTGTTAAGCGCTTTGCTTGCAACTGCGGGCATCAACGCGCACGCCGCCAACCCATGCGCATTCACACCTTATTTGCAAGATGGCATTGGTGGAACAGGCAATTCCCCTGAAAGTGGCATAGGTGGCACTGGTCACACACCACAAGATGGAATAGGAGGCACTGGCCATCAGCCACAATCTGGTATAGGCGGTACAGGCCAAAAACTATTAAAAGGTATTGGCGGCACGGGTCAAAAACTTGTAGATATTGGTGGAACAGGTCAAAAACTTGCGATTGTAGGTGTAGTAACAGGTTTTGCCAGCATCTGTGTCAACGGTGAAGAGGTTCATTTTGAAGATAACACCTCTGTTACGGTGAATGGTGAACCAGCCAACACTTCCAGCTTGGCGGTAGGCCAAATTGTATCAATTACAGCTGATAAAACACCAAAAGGATGGACTGCATCTAGTATTAGTACAAATGATGCGGTATCAGGCCCCGTGACCAAGTTTACCGCGCCAAATCGCGCAGTGATAGCGGGTCAAACAGTCAACTTACCGAGAGAGTTAGCAGCTGGCGCAGGAAAAGAACAACTAGCCGTTGGCCAAAACTTACGCGTGCAAGGGCTAAGGCTGTCGAATGGTGAAATTTTAGCAACCAGCGCCACACTCACAAACTCCCGTCAGATAGTAATCAGCGGGCCAGTGCAGAAACTCGCAAACGGCTTAATAGGTATTGGTGGTGTACAAGTGGGTAATCTGGCTCCAGACTTAGCTGTTGCTGGGCAACATATTAGCGTCACAGGGCTTATGGCGGGCTCAACCTTGCAAGTGACTAACGCAAGGCGAGCATTACAAATTGATGCTAATGCGCAACAGCTATCTATACAGTCTGCCGTAATGTCTTCGCAGGGCGGGCATATCCAGCTTACCAACGGCACTATTATTAATGCCGCTCAAAACTTTAAACTCGATAGCTTGGTTCACATTTTTGCTGTTAAAGATGAAAACGG
>JANLWF010000132.1:0-4614 GCA_031364385.1 Methylotenera sp. | reverse complement strand
TTTAACTTACAGGTTATTGGATAACGCCTATCTTTGCCAAACCCGCGTTGCGTAATTCTAACCCCAACTGGCGCTTGGCGGCGTTTATATTCGTTGTGGTCGATTAAATTGGTGACGCGATTGACGTCTTTTTCGGTAAAGCCAAGTTTGATGATTTTGTCGCGGCTCATATCTTCTTCTACATAGGCTTGCATAATCGCGTCTAAAATCTCGTAAGGCGGCAAGCTGTCTTGGTCGGTTTGGTTGGCACGTAGTTCGGCGCTGGGCGCGCGAGTGATGATACGTGTGGGAATGACTTTTGAAAGGCTATTGCGATACTCAGCAAGTTTATAGACTAAAGTTTTTGGCACATCTTTCAATAATGAAAATCCGCCCGCCATATCGCCATATAGCGTGCTGTAGCCCACGGCCATTTCCGATTTATTTCCCGTGGTCAGCACTATACTGCCAAATTTATTCGAGAGCGCCATCAGCAACATGCCGCGAATGCGCGCTTGTAGGTTTTCTTCGGCGGTGTTGAAAGGTAAATCGCCAAACTCAGGTGCTAAAGTCTCACAAAAAAGCTCAAATAAATTTTTAATGGGGATTTGGCTATATTTCACGCCAACCAAATTCGCCATCTCTATCGCGTCATCCACGCTAATGTTGGCGGTAAATTCAGATGACATCAGCACTACTTTTACTCGCTCTTTGCCGAGCGCATCCACAGCAATTGCAAGTGTGAGCGCCGAATCAATGCCGCCCGAAAGCCCTAACACCACGCTGGGAAAGCCGTTTTTATTGACATAATCGCCTAAGCCCAGTTTAAGCGCGTTATAGACAGATGCCTCCAAGCTTGGCTTGGCTATAATCTCAGCTTTAACAGGTTGATGACTAGCGATTTCGACATAACTTAAACTTTCTACAAAGCTGAGCAATTGTTGCGTGACTTTGCCTTGGCTATCCATGACAAACGAAGCGCCATCAAACACCAACTCGTCTTGCCCGCCTACCATGTTCACATAAATAACTGGCAAAGCATTTTCTTTGGCGCGTTCGGCAATCACTTCATAGCGCGTTTCTAGCTTATCCATGTGGTAAGGCGAGGCGTTAAGTGCCAGCAAAAATTCTGCACCTGCTTGCTTGGCTTTAAGCGCTGGTAAAGTTTCCCAGCCATCTGCGCAAATCATCACGCCAAATTTTGTGCCGCCGTGTGTAAAAACTAGTGGCGTATTGCCTGCTTCAAAATAGCGTTCTTCATCAAACACGCTGTAATTGGGCAAAACTTGTTTGTGATAAGTGGAGGTAATTTTGCCGCTTTCGATGACAGAAGCTGCGTTGTAGCGCTTTCCATCTTGTAAATGTGGATGCCCGACCAATAAAGTGATTCCAGAAACCTGCCCTGCAAGCCGCTCCAGTGCTTGCTCGCAGGCATGGTTAAAATCGTCCCTAAATAGTAAATCTTCTGGCGGATAACCGCATAAAGCCAGCTCTGGCGTGATGATTAAGCTTGCGCCCGTGGCTTTCGCACGGTTGGCGTAGTCTAATATTTTGGCCGCGTTGCCTTTTATATCGCCAACGATGCTGTTAATTTGGGCAAGCGCTATTTTCATTAAGTTAGTATTTGCCGCCTGCGTCTTTAATCAACTTTACAATTTCAGAGTTGCCTTTTTTAAGCGCATAGACATAAGCGGTGAGTCCATATTTGTCGCGCGCTTTCACACTAGCTTTGTTTGCTAGCAGTAATTTCACCATGTCTATCGAGCCAGTATCTACCGCCAATTGCAATAGCGGAGTGCCTTCAGTGTCTTCATGATTAACATCTGCACCTTTTGCAAGTAGCGTTTCAGCCGTTTCAACTTGCGCTTTTTTTACCGCCCAAGTCAGCGCTGTCCAGCGTGATTGATCTTGCTCGTCTACGTTAGCGCCCTTACTCAGCATATACGCCACTGCAGGTGCATGGCCTTCACGCGCGGCATACATTAGCGCTGTTGCGCCAAGTCTATCATGCGCATTGGCTTGCGCGCCTTGCTCCATTAACGAGGTGATGGTTGGCACATCACCACTTTTTGCCGCATACATCAGCGCAGTTTTGCCATCATCGGCTTTAGCATTGGCATCTATGCCATGTTTAATCATTAAATCTACTATTTGACTGTAGCCTGCAGTGGATGCCATGCCAAACGCGCTCCAACCGCTGGCATCGCGAATTTTCGGATCCGCACCATTTTCTAGCAATACTTTTACGGTCGCCACGTGATTTTTTCTGGCCGCAAACATGAGTGCCGTCCAGCCACCTTTGTCTTTAGCGTTCACCTCTGCGCCTTTGCTGATAAGCGCTGCTGCTACGTCGGCTTTGTCTTTACGGGCTGCATACATCAGTGCGGTGATATCATCGGCATCTTTGGTATTCGCGCTTACGCCACTTTCTAACATGGCTTTAACTGTGACTATATCGCCTTTTGAGGATGCAGTTAGCAGGTAGGCAATATCTGCAGCAGCGCTGAGTTGGCTTGCTAAAAATATGCACAAAAATACAATCAGTTTTTTCAAATCAATGTCCTATTTTCTAGATTTATCTTTTATAGCTTGCAACACCGCTTCTCCCAAACCTGCTGGTGATGTTGCCACTACGCAACCCCCGCTTTCTAAGGCGCTTATTTTGTCTTCCGCACGGCCAGATCCACCTGAGATAATCGCCCCTGCATGACCCATACGCTTGCCTGCTGGCGCGGTTAGACCTGCAATATAGGCAGCGACTGGCTTAGTGACGTGATGCTTAATAAAATCTGCCGCAGCTTCTTCGTCGCTACCGCCAATTTCACCCACCATGATGATGGCTTCGGTTTCAGAGTCGGCTTCGAATAAAGTGAGGCATTCTATAAAATTTAAACCCTTAATCGGGTCGCCACCAATGCCCACACAAGTGGTTTGACCAAGACCAAGCGCAGTAGTTTGGTGTACGGCCTCATAGGTCAGCGTGCCAGAACGCGACACCACGCCCACTTTGCCGCGCAGGTGAATGCTACCTGGCATAATGCCGATTTTGCACTCGTCTGGCGTGATAATGCCTGGGCAATTTGGGCCGATGAGTTTCGCGCCATTGGCTCTTATTGCTGCTTTGATATTGAGCATATCCAGTACAGGAATGCCCTCGGTAATGCACACAATTAACGCAATGCCTGCATCAGCCGCTTCTAAAATCGAATCCGCCGCATAAGCTGGCGGCACGTAAATCACACTGGCATTGGCTTGCGTCTCGCGCACCGCATCGCGCATGGTGCTGAACACGGGCAGGTTAAGGTGAAGCTGTCCACCTTTGCCAGGCGTTACGCCACCTACCATTTTTGTGCCATAAGCCAGTGCTTGCTCGCTGTGAAAAGTACCTTGCTTGCCAGTAAAGCCTTGGCACAGCACTTTAGTATTTTTATTGACTAAAATCGCCATTATTTCGCCGCCTTACTTGTAACTGAAAGCACGGCTTGCTTTGCTGCATCGGTTAAGTTTTCTGCCGAGATAATATTCAAGCCACTTTCACGTAACATTTGTTTGCCTGAATCAACGTTTGTGCCCTCTAAACGGACGACAACAGGGATACTGATGCCGACTTCTTTCACCGCCGTAATAATGCCTTCCGCGATAATATCGCAGCGCATAATGCCGCCAAAAATGTTTACCAAAATCGCTTTCACGTTACTGTCAGCCAAAATGATTTTAAAGGCTTTGGTCACGGTTGTAGCCGATGCGCCGCCGCCTACATCTAAGAAATTGGCGGGCATGCCGCCGTGCAGCTTGATTAAATCCATGGTCGCCATCGCAAGCCCCGCACCGTTAACCATGCAGCCAATATTACCGTTAAGCGCAATGTAATTAAGCCCAGCTTCGTGCGCGGTGGCTTCTTTAGCATCTTCTTGGCTCCAATCGCGTTGTTCCGCGAGTGCTTTTTGCCGATACAGTGCGTTGTCGTCCACGCTCATTTTGCAATCTAGCGCTACCAGTTTTCCGTCAGTCGTGACGATAAGCGGATTAATTTCCAATAAACTTAAATCGTTTTCTTTGAACAGTTTATACACACCTTTTAGTAATTTAGTAAATTCAGCCACTTGCTCAATTTGTAATTTAAAAGCTAAATTACGCGCCTGAAAATCCACCAAACCATTCAGTGGGTCGCACACTTCTTGCAGAATTTTTTCTGGGCTGTTAGATGCAATCTCTTCAATATCCATCCCGCCTGCAGAGGACGCCACAACAACAATGCGCTCCAAAGTGCGGTCAACCAGCATCGATAAATACAGCTCGCGCGCAATCGGTAGCGTTTCTTCAACTAATGCTTGGCTCACCATTTGGCCGTCGGGCGCGTTTTGGTAGGTGACTAAAGTTTTGCCGAGCAAGGCTTTGGCTACAACTCCAACCTCAGCCAAAGATTTCACCAATTTTACGCCACCCGCTTTGCCGCGCCCACCGGCGTGAATTTGCGCTTTAACCACCCACGCATTTGAGTGGATAGTTTTTGCAATTTCAATTGCGGTAATGGCGTCGCTAGCAACCGCACCAATAGGCGTTGTTAGGCCATATTGTTTTAATAAATTTTTGGCTTGATATTCGTGTAGATTCATTTTAAAGTAAGGTGCAGTG
>JANLWF010000129.1:0-2790 GCA_031364385.1 Methylotenera sp. | reverse complement strand
ATTTTTATATCTATTTGGCAACCTTGTTTACCATTTTGGTATTGCTGGATGCCAACACATTTGGCGTGGGTTTAAACATGCGCGATAAAGCCTTCGATTATATGGTGAAGCATCGTGTGATTCAGCCTAAAGCCGATAAAGGTATTGTAATTGTAGATATTAACGAAGCGAGTTTAGCCGCTTTTGCGAAAGAATATGGCCGTTGGCCGTGGCCACGCCAAGTTCTGGGTGAATTTGTCGAGAATATTCAAGCGCAAAATCCCAAAGCCATTGTGTTTGATATTATGTTTTCTGACGCGGACATTTACAACGCGGATAGTGACGCTTATTTCAACGAAGTCATCGCGAGCAGTGAAAATACGTTTTTTCCTATTTTGCGCTTGGATACTTCGCAAGACCACTTAAGCCAACTCAAATACGCACAAATTCCAGGCTTAATGGCTAGCCCAGAAGCCAATAAGAACGAGGTTATTGCCGCAATATTGCCACACTTTAAAGGCGCACTTAAGGCAGGCAGGCTTGGCACACACAATGTGTACCCAGACTCAGACGGTATTGTGCGCGAATACCGCATGATGCACGATGAAAGTGGCTGGCGCTTGCCCGCCCTGCCCTTGGTGGTGGCACAATTTGCTGGCGCAACAAACACAGAAAGCTTACCCAATGACATGCTGATTAACTGGCGCGGAAAGCCATTTAGCTACACTTACGTCACGTTTAGCGATGTGTTTACCGACTTAGCCAGTAAGGACAAAAAACGCCCACAAGATGAATTTACCAATAAAATCGTCATTATCGGCTCTACCGCGCCTGGACTTTTTGACATTAAACCGACTGCGATGGATAAGCAATTTCCAGGCGTAGAAATACTCGCAACGGCAATAGATAACGCCAAGCACGGCGATTACCTTAAAGTATGGCGTGGCAAAGTCCCCTATGTTTTGTTGAGCTTGCTGCTGATTTGGGCAACCACATTGGCGTTTTATTTTAAAATGGATAGAGACAAATTCACCTCTATATTTACTGGCGGTCAAGTCGGCCTATTGGTACTGTCTTACATCGCCATTAACGTTAGCAACACCTATTTAGATCTTACTGCGCCACTTTTATGGGCAGCCGCATTATTTGGTGTTGCCAAAATCTACGCGTTGGCTACTGACCGCGCACTACAGCGCTGGCTGGCGTTTGGCGTAAGCTCAGATGCCGCCGAGCATAGCGTATTAGTAATGCCCATTTTGTTAGAAGCAAATGAATCTTTAAGTGATGCCGTGCTGAAAAAATTTAAGCGCGAAATCGAGTTAGCCAGTAAATCGCCCAACACGATTGAAATTTTAAACGGCACACAAAGCGGTATTTGGGGGTTATTTGGTGATATGGTGATTGTGAGCTGGATGTTTGCTGACAGCAAAACCGAATATAGTGTAGCCGCGCAGGAAGATGCGGCGCATATCGCACAACAGCTGCCAACTTTAATTGCACATTTAGGTCTACCAACTAGCACAATTACGCGTTATGCCTTGCACGAGGGCAAATTGACGAACAGCCAAAATGCTGCAAGCTCTCTGGCATCGCAGTGGCGCACTTTGTTTGCGCAAGCGGTCATTAAATTAGAACATCATGATTCACTAAAGGATTTAGCATGAAAACCACTTTGAAATCTTTACTATTGATTGGCCTAGCAAGCCCTATTCTAGGTCTTAGCGCTGAATCTGGCACAGCGCTCAAAATGGATAGTTTACGCGCTGAACCGTTTGTCGATGCCAAAACCGTTGGCAGCATCAACAAAAACGATTCTGTAAGCATTTTGACCAAAAAAGGTGCTTGGTTGCAAGTTAAAAGCAAAAGCAGCACGGGCTGGGTGCGTTTACTTTCAGTAAAGCGTGGTGGAGTATCTACCAGCGGCAGCAGCATTAGCGACGTTGCCAGCGGCCGAACAGGTACTGGCAAAGTGGTTTCTACTACAGGTATTCGTGGTTTGAGTGCAGAAGAATTAAAAGCGGCTAAATTTAACGAAGATGAAATGAAAAAAATGGAAAGCTACACCTTAAGCCCAAACGATGGACAAAAATTTGCTGGTGCAGGTGGCTTGAGCGCTACCAGTATGAGCTACTTGAAAGGAGCTCAACAATGAAAAAAATAAGCATAAGCAAGCTGCTAAGCGTATTACTACTGGCTGCTGGCCTGTTATCTATTCAAGCGAATGCTTTTGATTTGGGCAAAGCGCTAGAAGATGCGGCGAAGAAAGAAATTGAAAAAGCAAAAAATGGTGGTGAAGAACCTACACCAGAACCTGAGCCAGTTGCCGCAACAACGCCTGTTGTTGCACCTGCATCGCCTGCACCAGCTGTTGCAGCACCTACAGCAGCCCCAGTGGCAACACCTGCGCCTGCAAATCCAGCCGCAGCACCTGTAGCGGCAGCAGAACCAGCGCAGCCTGCTCAACCCGAATTTAACTGGAAAAACCCTAGTAAAGAAGAAGAAATCGCGCTTGGCCGCGAAATTACTGGCAGCTTGCTAGGCGCAGCGCCTTTGGTAAAAGATGACGTTTTGCAAAAATACGTCAATCAAGTGGGGCGCTGGGTGGCCAATCAATCAGAACGCGCAGATTTACCTTGGAAATTCGGCGTAATAGATAGCGCCGATTTAAATGCTTTTGCAGCGCCTGGCGGTTATGTGCTACTAACTAAAGGCCTTTACCAAAAAATACAAAGTGAGGCGCAACTAGCGGGCGTACTTGGCCATGAAATTGCACATATCGTTAAAAAACATCAACTTAAAGTGTTGCAAAAA
>JANLWF010000126.1:0-2039 GCA_031364385.1 Methylotenera sp. | reverse complement strand
ATTCGCTTTTGCACGATCTGCCACGCCAGGCATTGCGCCTAATAAAAATACTTTTACTACGGTTTTTGTATGCTGCGCATGATCAAATATGGCAGGCACTAAATCGCTACCTGGAACAGTGCCAGGAATATTCACCCCTAGCAAATTGGCTGCCCACACTACTGGCTTGCCATCTGTCACTATCAATGCCGCATGCTTATACGCGGCCTGCAAGCCAACATCCGTCTGTACTTTTACAATATGATCCACATTGGGTGTAACAACAAATTTGCATGTTTTTTCAGGTTGACTTAACCATTGAGCAATTAAATCGACGGTTTCTCCCATGGTAAGGGGGTCGATTTCTACGCCAAATAAATGAATGCGTTTTTTTAATGGAGTGAATTTAGTCATTGTTTTTACCATCATCAGTCGCGCTTTGAACGTACCCACTCAACTTGTCGATTTAAGAAAAATTTAATATAAAGGGGTATTTTTACTAGTGCATAAATGGGCGCGAAGCATAGCTGTTTAAAACTAATAATGTATCTGCCAAAAAAACCCCAAGCCAATAAAACTGCGCTTATTAAAGTTAGCAATAAAATTGTCGTTAGTAGTAAAGCTAGTTTAATTGAAAGCGCTAAGCTAACAGCAAATATTAATAAGCTCAACAAGGTTAGTACTGCCAAAGGCGGCACTATTAAATCTAAGGTCAAACCTAGCATCTGGCTGTTTTTAGTTTTAATCGCTTCAAAAAACAAGCGCGGTGCTTCAGTCAAAATCATGCTTAAATGCCCATGCTCCCAACGTGTTCTTTGTGTGTTTGTAGCCTCCGCCGTAGGCGGAAAGACGCTAGTAAGCAACGCTTCTGGCAAAAATAGTGGCGCTTTATTAATGCGGCATAAATCCACGCCCAGCTTCATGTCTTCTACAATATGACCACTGGCCAAATTAACTTTTATAATATCTTCCCATAAAAACGCCATGCCTGTGCCCATCAATTGACATGGCAAACCAAGCGCTTTAAAGCCTAAGGGTCGAACTTTATTTTTAACTAGCCAGGCAAATTCTGCAATCCGTGCTTTCAGGCTTGGGTTAGGCTGTGATTCCATCAAGTATAAAGCCTGTATTGGGCACTGATAGGTCACACAAGCGCTTGCGAGCTTGTTTATAGCATCATTTTCGACCATACAATCAGCATCAACAATCAAGACGACTTGTGGTGGGTTAGCTTTAAGATGCTGCAAACCATAATCAAGCGCATAACCTTTGCCGCGCTCATGCAGGTTTGTACGCTCAATTACTGTCGCACCTAAGTTTCTTGCGATTGCAGCCGTGTCATCATTGCAATTATCAGCGACCACCAGCAAATGATCTTGGCTGTTCATCTGCGGCAATATGGATTGAATGCTTTGGGCTATCACTAGCGATTCATTATGTGCAGGCATTAATATCGTTAGCTTTGGCTTTACTAGTTTTGGCATTAATTGGTTCAGTTTTATTGATGCTGATGGTTTTGCCAAAAATATCGCCGCCAATACCTGCAAAAGAAATACCAACACTGGCAACATTAAGCCGATAGCTGCAAAAACCACAATAAAACCAAATACTGACATAAGTACTGACATAAGCACCATCAATTGACTAAAGCCTTAATGTGTTCAGCCAATTTAGCCGCTTCAATATCAATATTATGCCGCGCAATCACTCGCGTATAAGCCGCATCGCCCATTTTTTGCAAGGTTTCTACTGGCATCGTTAGTGCCTCGCGCATTGATTTGGATAAATCGTCCACGTCGCCAGCTGCGCACAACCAGCCATTTTCGCCTTGTATT
Organism: Methylotenera sp.; assembly: GCA_031364385.1. Classification (GTDB taxonomy): domain Bacteria; phylum Pseudomonadota; class Gammaproteobacteria; order Burkholderiales; family Methylophilaceae; genus Methylotenera_A. The sequence continues at coordinate 225 of JANLWF010000126.1, read as the reverse complement.
AATAGCTCTGGAATTCCCGCAATATAGGTAGAGATCACGGGGCGCCTAAGCGACATTGACTCCATTATTACCACTGGCAAGCCTTCTGCAAAGCTTGGCAACACTAATGCTTGTGAGGACAAGATTTGATTTCTGACTTCATCGCTACTTATCCATCCTGTTATTATTACTTTAGCATGCAACTTGTAATTGGTAATTAAAGATTCAGTTTCTGCACGCATTTCG
>JANLWF010000117.1:0-15316 GCA_031364385.1 Methylotenera sp. | reverse complement strand
AGGCCTTGGCTTCGCCACCAAACTTTTTAGCTAAGATGGTGGTGATCGCTGCGGTTAATGTGGTTTTACCATGATCCACGTGGCCAATCGTGCCTACGTTGACGTGCGGCTTGGTACGTTCGAATTTGCCTTTTGCCATTTTTTAATCCTTTGCGTATTTGTATTTAATTTTTAATTAAAATTCTATTAACTTAATTTTTTCTGCTTTGCCAATATTAATCTGGCTACCAGCCTACTTCTAAAAGTTTTATTTAAATTAATAAAACTTTAACACTGCCTAAATTACCATTATCGAACTACTTTTCGATGTGACCATATTTGGCGCGCCTATACTTTGGTGCCCATGGCGGGAATCGGACCCGCGACCTCTCCCTTACCAAGGGAGTGCTCTACCACTGAGCCACATGGGCCCTATTATTAAATAAAGGTTTATCACCACATAAACTCAATTATTGGAGCGGGCGATGAGGCTCGAACTCACGACATTCAGTTTGGAAAACTGAAGCTCTACCAACTGAGCTACACCCGCATAGCCACTTGCTAACATCAGCACCCCTCTTCGCGTTACGCCTTACACAACAGACCTAAACATGAACAGGCTCTTTACTACTTTATTACATTTGGTGGAGGAGGCTGGATTCGAACCAGCGTACTCAGAGAGAACGGATTTACAGTCCGTCGCCTTTAACCACTCGGCCACCCCTCCTAACCGAACCCGCGATTATGCTTATTTTTTGACCTGCTGTCAAACAAATTAGGCGCAAAAACTAATAATTATCGTAATGCTAATTCAAATAATTACTATGTATGTGTTTATGGAGATTCTTTAGAAATTTTGGTGCCGGGTATCGGAATCGAACTGATGACCTTCGCATTACAAGTGCGCTGCTCTACCAACTGAGCTAACCCGGCATTTTTCTTGAAGGCGTGACTATATCACTTTTTATAAATCGGCGACTAGCCCTTTTTAGAAAATTTTTACTATTGACTACTTTACTATTGTTAAGGTTGGTTTCTTTTTTGCAGGAGTCTCATCTGATGAGGCCTGGACTTTAGCTTCGTCTTGCGTCATTACTGGTGCAGACTTAAGCTCTGCTTTGCCAGCGTTAGCTTGCGTGTTCATTTCAAAAAACATGCCTTGACCATTTTCGCGCGCAAAAACACCCTTTACTGCGGCCATCGGTACATATAGATTTTGCGAAACACCACCAAAACGCGCAGAAAATACAATTGCTTCGTTATCCATGTGCAAATCTTTGGTGGCGGTGTGGTTCAGATTAAGCACGATTTCACCGTCTTTTACATACGCCGCTGGCACACGGCATTGTGCATTCACAACCACCAGCAAATGTGGCGTTAAGCCATTATCCACGCACCATTCATGAATGGCGCGTATCATATAGGGTCTGGTTGAAATCAGCTCATCAGCCACATTACTTCCTCATGGCCTTTTCTGACGGCGTCATCGCATCTGCATACAACGGGCGCGAAAACAAACGTTCAGCGTATTTCAACAAAGGCGAAGCTTGATTGGGCAAATCAATGCCGTAGTGGCCTAAGCGCCATAGTAAAGGCGTTACAGCAACGTCTAGCATTGAATAATCATCTCCCAGCAAGTAATTTTGTTTGCTAAAAATCGGGACTATCTGAGTAAGATTATCGCGTATGGTTTTACGCGCTTTATCAGCAATTTCCTGGTTGTCAGATTCCACATTTTTAATGTGGCTGAACAAATCTTTTTCAAAGTTATACAAAAATAAACGTGCACGTGCGCGCATCACTGGGTCTGCTGGCATCAATTGCGGATGCGGAAAACGCTCATCTATATATTCATTAATAATATTGGCTTCTGACAACACTAAATCACGCTCAACCAGCACTGGCACTGCACCGTATGGGTTTAATACTGCCAAATCCTCAGCTTTATTAGCTAAATCCACGTCAATTACTTCAAAATCCATGCCTTTTTCAAAGAGCACAATACGGCAACGGTGACTGAAAGGATCAACCGACCCTGAATATAGTTTCATCATATTTTAATTATCCTTTTCTACAAATAAAGTCGAATTAACTTTATTTCATGTCCTAACTTTCTACTTAATATCTTTCCAGTATTCTTTTTTAAGTTTTATTGCTAGCACTAGCAATACACCCAAAAATAGCAGCGCCCATAAACCCAAATGCTTACGTTGCTGCTTGGCAGGCTCGGCCATAAAGGCCATGTAGTTGGTTAAATCGCCTACAAACGCGTTGTATTCTGACGGGCTTAATTTGCCTGGTTTCACTAGCTCTAGTTTGTGCGTTTCGTGATTCATCACCTGTTCGCCTTGCAGCTCGTACAACACATGCGGCATGGCGACTTTATCGTAAACGATGTTGTTCCAGCCTGTTGGCGTGGTGCTATCGCGATAAAAACCACGCATATAGGCATATATCCAATCTGCGCCGCGCGCGCGTACTTCTACTGACAAATCTGGTGGTGCAACACCAAACCACTTTTTCGCATCTTTGGGATTCATTGCCGTCTTCATGGTGTCACCGACTTTTTCGCCCGCAAATAGCAAATTGTCTTTAATTTGCTGTTCTGTCAGGCCAATGTCTTTTAAGCGGTTATAACGCATGTAATTGGCACTGTGACAATTAAGGCAGCTATTCACAAAAGTACGTGCACCACGCTGAAGCGAGGCGTAATCATTGGCATCAATTGGTGCGGTTACGGTAATGGGGGCTGTGTTGGCCAAGGCCAACACAGGTAAAAATATCAATATTATTAGTAGTTTTTTCATATATGACTTTTTCATATTAACCTGTCACCCTTTCTGGCACTGGCAAGGTCTTATCTTTTGCGGTGTACCAAGGCATTAGCGCGAAGAATGCAAAGTAAATGATGGTAAATAGCCGCGCAACTACGGTGGCGCGGTCTGCACCGCCAATAATGGCTAAGTTTGCGCTAAACTGACCCCACACATTTGATGGCACAGTACCTAAATAACCCAACACGAAAAAGCTCACCACAAAGGCGGCCAGCCAGCGCTTATAAAGCGCACCGCGATAGCGGATAGATTTCACTTGGCTTTTATCCAGCCAAGGCAGTAAGGCAAACACCACCACCGATAAGCCCATCGCTGCCACGCCCGGAAACTGCGAATTCAATACAGGTGGAATCGCTCTTAGTATTGAGTAATACGGCGTGAAATACCACACTGGCGCAATATGCTCTGGCGTTTTGAGCGAATCTGCGGGGATGAAATTATTGGCTTCTAGAAAGTAGCCTCCCATTTCTGGCGCAAAAGCAATAATGGCCACAAACACAATAAAAAATACCACCACGCCAACCAAATCTTTCACCGTGTAATACGGATGAAACGGAATGCCATCCAGTGGAATGCCCGTTTTTTTGTCTTTGTTAGCTTTAATTTCTACACCGTCGGGGTTGTTAGAGCCCACTTCATGCAAAGCGATTAAATGCGCCATCACCAAGCCCAGCAGCACCAACGGCAATGCAATCACGTGGAATGCAAAGAAGCGATTCAAGGTCGCATCCGATACCAAATAATCGCCACGTAACCATTCAGACAAATCTGGCCCGATGAATGGGATGGTCGCAAACAGGTTCACAATCACTTGCGCGCCCCAATACGACATTTGACCCCAAGGTAACAGGTAACCAAAAAACGCTTCGCCCATTAAACACAAGAATATGCCCACGCCAAACAGCCAAAGCAGCTCGCGCGGGTTACGATAAGAACCATAAATAACGCCACGAAACATGTGCATATACACCACCACAAAAAACATGGAAGCGCCTGTAGAGTGCATGTAGCGAATGATATTGCCGCCAAATACGTCGCGCATAATGTATTCCACCGAGGCAAACGCCTCTTCAGCACTAGGCTTGTAATGCATGGTGAGGAAAATACCAGTAGCGATTTGTAACACCAAAATTAACATCGCTAACGAGCCAAAAAAGTACCAAAAATTGAAATTTTTTGGTGCGTAATATTCGGTTAAATGGTTTTTGATATTGCTGGTAAGCGGAAAGCGCTTATCAATCCAACCGATTAAGCCTGTAGTTTCAACGATTTTTGCTGATGTTTTATCTTGAGCCATGATTAAACCTCAGCTTTCGCATCAACACCAATTAACAAGGTGGTTTCAGTTAAATATTGATGTGGAGGAACGACTAGATTAATCGGAGCGGGCGAGCCTTTAAACACGCGGCCTGCAAGGTCAAACTTAGAACCATGACATGGGCAGAAAAAACCACCTGTCCAATTCTCACCCATATCACCATCCGCCTCTAATTTAGCCGTAGGCGAGCAGCCCAAGTGTGTGCAAATACCCACCACTACCCCAATGTTAGGCTTAATGCCACGACCCGTATTTTTGCAATAGGCAGGCTGTTGCGAGGTCACTTCGCACATCGGGTCAGAAAGTTGATCGTTATGCTTAGATAACTCCGCGGTTTGTGCATCAGTGCGGTTAATAATCCACACTGGCTGGCCGCGCCATTCGGCTGTCATCATGCTGCCAGGTGCGACTTTACTTATATCCACCTCCACTGGCGCGCCAGCGGCTTTTGCACGCTCACTTGGCAACATGCTACCCACAAATGGAATAGCCACGGCAGCCGCGCCAATAGCGCCTGTACAAGCAGTTGCGGCGATTAAAAAGTTACGTTTATCTTGATCGACTTGTGTTGGTGCTGAGAATGATAAAGCGTTGCTTTTATCAGTTTTAGTGTCTGACATGCATTTTCCTTATAGTCTTTTTGGGGCTCAATTAATCTGGAGCTTTACAAAAGCGCGTATTGTACAGTTTTTTAAAATTTAAACCAAATTTAATTGCATAAGCCACTGAAACAAAACAATTAAACTGGATTATCAATATCGATAAACTCATGCTTGAGATTAAATTTTTGCGCCAAATGTTCGCCTAATGCTTGTATGCCGTAGCGTTCTGTTGCGTGATGTCCTGCAGATATATAAGACAACCCTGTTTCGCGCGCTACATGCACGGTTTGCTCAGAAATCTCGCCACTGATATATACATCGACATTTGCCGCTAGCGCTTGCTCGATATAACCCTGCGCCGCACCTGTGCAAAGCGCGATGCTATTAATTGGCTTGTTTAAATCGCCAATCACTTGCGGCCTGCGCTTTAATTGATCTTCTACTAGTTTTGCAAATTCTTTGAGCGTTTGTGGTGGGTTTAATTCTGTCAAGGCCAACATATTTTTCTCGCCTGCCCAGTCAGTCACTTTTAAGCCCAACTGTCTAGCCAGCATCACGTTATTGCCCAGCTCTGGATGCATATCTAGCGGCAAATGGTAGGCAAATAAATTAATATCATGCTGCAATAAAAACTGAATGCGGCGCTTTTTAATACCTGTAATCGGTAATGCCTCGTCGCGCCAAAAATAGCCGTGATGTACTAAAATTGCGTCCGCGCTGGCTTTGTGAGCGGCTTCTAGTAAGCGCATACTTGCGGTCACCCCTGTCACAATTTTGTGAATTTCATGCTTACCTTCAACCTGCAAACCGTTTGGGCAGTAGTCGTTAAAACGCTCGGGCTGCAACAACAAGGTTAAATAATTATTAAGCTCATCTATTTTCATATGTTTTTTACCTATAGTTCACCTATACTTATAGCTATTCAATTTTAACATTTATACTAAATATGCAACGCATTTGGCTAATTTTTGCACAATCTGTTACCGCCTGCTTAGGTCTTTTGTTTGTGCTGCGGCTTTTTTACCCGCATCTGCTTGAAACGGGACAGACGTCTATTGTTATCAAGCAAGTAGAATCAAGCTCTGCAGCCAGCTCTAAAACTGGCTTCAAAGATGTCCTTAAAGGTGGATACAGCTCAGCAGCAAAAAAAGCTATGCCTTCTGTGGTGAATATTTTCACCACAAGCAAAGTAGATACGCCCAATCCTCACGAACAATTTAAAGACGATCCATTGTTTCGGCATTTTTTCGGCGATCAACTGGATGATGAGGAAGATCAACCTGAAAATAGCTTGGGTAGCGGCGTGATTGTGAGCGAACAAGGCCTGATATTAACCAATCACCACGTGGTGGCGAGCGCGGATGAAATTGAAGTTGCGCTGGCAGATGGCAGAAAGCTTTCAGCGAAAGTAGTCGGCACAGATCCAGATACAGATTTGGCGGTACTAAAAGTAGAAGCAGATAGCCTGCCAGCAGTTACCTTTGCCGCCACAGAAAACCTGAATGTGGGCGACGTGGTACTGGCAATTGGCAACCCTTTTGGCGTTGGTCAAACTGTGACACAAGGCATTATTAGCGCGCTTGGTCGTAACCATTTAGGCATTAATACTTATGAAAACTTCATTCAAACCGATGCATCGATTAATCCTGGTAATTCAGGTGGCGCCTTAATTGACGCCGAAGGCAACCTGATTGGCATTAACAGCGCCATCTATTCACGCAGCGGCGGCAGTATGGGTATTGGGTTCGCGATTCCTGCCAATGTGGCCAAGCAAGTCATGGAGCAAATTGCGGTAAGTGGTAGCGTCACGCGCGGCTGGATAGGCATAGAAGCACAAGATATTACGCCAGAACTGGCAGAATCATTTAAACTTGGCCAAGTACGCGGCTCACTAATAGCGGGCGTATTAAGCAATAGCCCAGCAGCTTTGGCAGGGCTAAAAGCTGGCGATGTATTGCTGGCCATTAATGACAAAGAAGTATCTGACAGTAGCGGCATGCTGAATTTAATTGCTGTACTAAAACCCAATGAAAAAGCGGTGTTAAAAATCGCCAGGGCTGAAAAAGAAATCAATGTAAATGTGGTGGTGGGCAAGCGTCCAAAACCAGCGGCTACGCCTAAATGAAATTACTTGACCCCAAAATGTTACTTAACCATAGTAACTAATTTAAAGTTTTATTGAGTTTTCTTTGGGTGTTGACTTGGGGTTAGATAGTTGCGCCACCACAATGCCCGCCTCGTATAGCAGCCATAAGGGTACAGCCAACATAAATTGTGAAATAATATCGGGCGGCGTAAAAATAGCGCCAATCACAAACGCACCCACAATCACGTAACTACGCGCTTCTTTTAGTTGCGCAATCGTTACCCAACCAAAACGTGCAATTAATACCACCGCAATCGGTACTTCAAACGCTAGGCCAAACGCCATAAATAGCGTCATCACAAAATCTAAGTATTCTGCAATATCGGTCATCACCGCCACACCAACGGGCGCACTGCCAACAATAAAACCAAACACCACAGGGAACACGGCAAAATATGCAAACGCCATGCCTGCTAAAAATAAAATGCTGCTGGCCGTGATGACAGGCACCATCAATTTTTTTTCATGCGCGTACAAACCTGGCGCGACAAACGCCCAAATTTGATACAAAGTGTGTGGCAAAGAAATCACAAAGGCCGCCATCATTGCCACTTTCATCGGCACAAAAAATGGCGTAGTAACCGCGGTGGCAATCATGTGGCCGCCTGCGGGCAATTTAGCCAGCATTGGCGCGGCAAGCAGCGCGTAAATTTTATTAGCAAATGGAAACAGAGCAAAAAACACTAGCACAAAACCCAGCACGATTCTTAGCAGGCGATTACGCAGCTCTATCAGGTGCGAAATAAATGACTCAGTAGGCGTCACTGGATATTAGCCTTTGGGCTTTTTGGCTTGGCTGGTTTTGGTTTGACTGGTTTTGGCATTGAGGTTTCTGGTTTGGTGACCTTGAGTTTAGCGACAGCCGTTTTAACACGCTTTATTTTTATTTGGCTGGAAGGCGCATGGATGCTTGCTTGCAGGGCAGACGTTTCTTGCTCGACAGATTGCTTAATTTCTTGCTGTAGTTTTTGCAGCTCCTCAAAGCGCATTTCGCGATTTACTTCTTCTTTAATTTGCGTCATATAGCGCTGCATGCGGCCAGTAAACGCGCCTACGGTACGCGCCACTTTTGGCAGCCTTTCTGGGCCAATAACTAACAGCGCAACGACTGCGATTACAAGCAGTTCAGAAAAAGAAACATCAAACACTTTTTTTGACTTAAACTTTTTCTTTGGTCTTACTGGTCACTTCACCTTCAATGGTCGTGCCCGTAGCGCTGTCTTCCTTATCGTCATCGACTTGATCAGCTTTTTGGCCGTCTTTCATGGCTTTTTTAAATTCATTCACCGCGCCACCGACATCGCTGCCAATATTACGCAATTTTTTAGTGCCAAATACTAGCACTATAATTAATAATACAATTAACCAATGCCACAAACTAAATGAGCCCATCTCAATCTCCTTATTCTAGGCGGCTTATAGCCCGCCACCAGACTTTAAATTTTCGGTGACTTAGACTACGCCACCGCCAAATACATGCGCATGAATATGAAACACTTCTTGCCCGCCTTCGCGACCCGTGTTAATCAGCGTCTTAAAACCCACCAAACCTTGTTCCGCCGCTAATTTAGGCGCTAATAACAACGCTCTTCCCAGTAAAACTTGATGTGTTTCATCGCAGTCTTTTAGTGTTTCTACATGCAATTTTGGCACAATCAAAAAATGCACCCTCGCCATCGGTTTGATGTCGTGAAACGCAACAAAATCCGCATCTTCGTAGATTTTTTTGGCGGGAATTGCACCGCTAATAATTTTACAAAAAATGCAATCTGCACTCATTTACTACGGCTTTCTTTTTCTACAATGCCCGACAAACCTTCGCGCCGCGCCAATTCATCCAGCACGTCTTGCGGCTTTAAACCTGCCTTGGCGAGCATAATCAATGTATGAAACCACAAATCGGCGGTTTCATAAATAATCTCATCTTTGTTGCCACCCTTGGCTGCAATCACCGTTTCGGTGGCTTCTTCACCTACTTTTTTAAGGATTGAATCCATGCCCTTGGCGTACAATTTTGCCACGTAAGACGTGCTTGGGTCAGCACTTTTACGCTGCTCTAATAATTCTGCTAATCGATTTAATACATCGTTCATGCTATCGGTTTATAGATGTCTTCAGGGTTTTTAATGATTGGCTGGTCGATTAGCCAATGTCCGTTTTCTAACTTCTTAAAAAAACAATTGTGACGACCAGTATGGCACGCAATACCGCCAATTTGCTCAACACTAAGCAAAATCACATCCTCGTCGCAATCTACGCGAATTTCATGGACGCTTTGTGCGTGGCCGCTTTCTTCGCCTTTGCGCCATAATTTGTTACGGCTACGCGACCAATACACGGCTTGTTTGCTGTCATTGGTCAATTGCAAAGCTTCGCGGTTCATCCAAGCAAACATCAAAATTTTTCCCGTACCAACTTCTTGTGCAATAACAGGCACTAAACCATTTGCATCCCAATTTATTGCGTCTAACCAGTTCATAGCCTAACTTCTATTCCGTTTTTCTGCATATATTCTTTAGCCTGCAGCACTGTATATTCACCATAGTGAAAAATGCTCGCTGCCAGCACCGCGTCTGCGCCGCCGAGCTTTACGCCATCCACCAGATGCTGCAAATTTCCTACGCCGCCAGAGGCGATTATTGGCACATCTACCGCATTACTAATGGCACGATTCAATGGATTATTAAAGCCAATCTTGGTGCCGTCTCTGTCCATGCTCGTCACCAGCAACTCACCCGCGCCTAGGCTTACCATGTATTCTGCCCATTTTACTGCGTCTAAACCAGTCGGCTTGCGGCCGCCGTGGGTAAACACTTCCCATTCGTAAGCTTGATTATCTACCTTTTTTGCATCAATGGCGACCATAATACATTGCGAGCCAAAGCGGGCGGCGGCAGCGCGCACCATATTGGGGTTGAGTACGGCAGTGGTGTTAATGCTTACTTTGTCTGCGCCAGCATTCAGCAAACGCCTTACATCCTCGACTTCGCGCACACCGCCGCCGACTGTCAATGGAATGAATACTTGGCTGGCAACTTCTTCAATGATATGCAGTAGCAGCCCACGATTGTCTGAGCTGGCGGTGATATCTAAAAACGTGAGTTCATCCGCGCCTTGGTCGTCGTAGCGTTTGGCGATTTCAACGGGATTGCCCGCATCGCGCAGTTCTAAAAAGTTAACGCCTTTTACCACGCGACCATCGGTCACGTCTAAACACGGTATAATTCTTTTAGCTAAGCCCACTTTTTCAATCGCTTAAGTACTTAATTCATCTGCAAGTTTTTGCGCGGCAGCAAAGTCTATCGTACCTTCGTAAATCGCACGACCAGTAATGGCACCAATAATGCCTTCGTGTGCTACTGCGCACAGTTTTTTAATATCTTCTAAATTGGTTAGCCCACCGCTCGCAATCACAGGAATCGTCAAAGCCTGCGCTAGTGCCACTGTCGCTTCGATATTCACGCCAGTCAACATTCCATCGCGACCAATATCAGTGTAAACAATTGAATTAACACCATAATCTTCAAATTTTTTGGCTAAATCAATCACGTCATGTCCTGTAAGTTTGCTCCAACCATCAATCGCCACTTTGCCGTCTTTTGCATCTAGCCCTACCATGATTTGGCCTGGGAAAGCATAACAGGCCTCGTGCAGAAAGCCTGGTGTTTTTACCGCAGCGGTGCCAATAATCACATAATCAATGCCATCATCTAAATAGCGCTCAATGGTCTCCAAATCACGAATGCCGCCGCCCAATTGGATTGGAATTTCACCTTTAACCGCGTTAACAATAGACTTAATCGCAGCTTCGTTAATGGGCTTACCAGCAAAGGCGCCGTTTAAATCCACCAAATGTAAGCGTTTGCCGCCGTTATCCACCCAATGCCGCGCCATCGCCCCTGGGTCTTCCGAAAATACGGTAGATTCTTCCATCAAGCCTTGTTTTAGGCGCACGCAGTGGCCGTCTTTGAGATCAATTGCAGGGATAATTAGCATGGTTGTTATTAAATGGTGTTGTTTATTAATTAATTGTGAAAAACAAAAAATGAATGGTTTAAGGTTTCCAGTTTACAAAGTTACTCAGCAATTGCAAGCCAGCCGCAGCGCTTTTTTCAACATGAAATTGTGTTGCAAAAATATTATCGCGCGCAACCGCGCTTGTAAAGCGCTTTGGATACTCGGTCTCGCCCACTGTCACAGTGCTATCTTGCGGCGCTGCATAGTAGCTATGTACATGATAAAACCTAGTTGCATCTGCAATGCCCGCCCACAAAGGATGTGGTTGCTTTTGGCTATTGCTTGTTTGATAGACCTGATTCCAACCCATGTGCGGCACTTTTAGCTTTTCGCCACTTTCATCTACCAGCCTTTCGGCGAAGCGTTTAACATTGCCTTTAAATAAGCCTAAGCCAGCAGTATCGCCCTCTTCAGAGTGATCGAAAAGTAATTGCATGCCGATGCAAATGCCTAAAAACGGTTTGTTTTTTGCCGCATCAATAATTGCTTCACGCAAATTACGTGCATCTAATTCACGCATACAATCTGGCATGGCGCCTTGGCCTGGAAACACCACGCGCTCCGCGCTTTGAATCACGTCTGGATTACTGGTGACGACGACTGATTTGCCAGAAGCGACGTGCTCAACCGCCTTAGACACTGAGCGCAAATTGCCCATGCCGTAATCCACAACTGCAATATCTACTTTGCTCATAGATAAAACCGTAGCGCTTATAAGCTACCTTTTGTGGATGGCATGATGCCTGACATGCGCTCGTCATGCGTCACCGCCATGCGCAAGGCGCGGCCAAAGGCTTTGAAGATGGTCTCAGACTGGTGATGCGAGTTATGACCTTTTAAATTATCAATGTGTAAAGTTACATTAGCGTGATTCACAAAGCCTTGAAAAAACTCGTGTACTAAATCGACATCAAATTCGCCAATCGCGGCGCGGGTAAATTGGCAATTAAACTCTAAACCTGGGCGGCCTGATAAATCGAGCACTACGCGGCTAAGCGCCTCATCTAGCGGCACGTATGCGTGACCGTAACGATTAATACCTTTTTTATCGCCAATAGCTTTTGCAAAGGCCTGACCCAGCGTTATGCCAATGTCTTCAACAGTGTGATGCGCGTCGATATGCAAATCACCTTTGGCTTGCACGTTAATATCAAACATGCCGTGGCGTGCCACTTGATCGAGCATGTGATCAAGAAAGCCCAAGCCTGTGTTAAATTGAGATGTGCCATTACCATCGATATTGATGGCAACCGTAATTTGGGTTTCTAGGGTATTACGTGTGATTTCCGCTATGCGCATGGGCTTTAAATTAACTCAAGTTAACTAATTGATAATGAATAATTAAACGACATTTTAACCCAAACTAAGCCTTGCGCGCAAAATGACAATAAAAAAAGCCGACCTAAAAGCCGGCTTTTTATTTAAAAACAAAATTACTGAGCTGCTGGCTCTGCTGGAGCTGCTTCTGCTGGCATTTCTGCAGCTGGAGCGGCTTCTGGCATTGGCTCCGCTGGAGCAGCATCAGCAGCTGGAGCTGCTTCTGCTGGCATTTCTGCGGCTGGCGCGGCATCAGGGGCTACTTGCTCAGTAGCTGTATCTGCTGCTGGCATTTCCTCAGTTGGGCTACCACCTTTTAGCAAATATAAACCAAGCAATACTGCACCTGCAATTAAAGCCCATGGTAGGTATTTACCCATGCCGCCAGCACTTACATTACCTGCACGTGCTAGGCCTGTAATTTCTGCTGCTGAAGCTGCTGGATCGGCCGCACCATAAATTGCTGCGCCTGCCACCACGATATCAGCACCTGCATCCACTACTTGACGCACTGTTGCTGCTTTTACGCCTCCAGCAACAGAAACTTTTGCGCCAGTGTTTAAAGCAGTTACCATGGCCAAATCTTCAAATGGTGTTTGACCAGCCGCTTGCTGATCTAAGCCAGTGTGCACGCCAATGATGTGCGCGCCTAATTTAGCCACTTCTAATGTACGGGCTTTTTTGTCGGTTACGTTAATCAAATCCACTTGCGCCATCTTGCCGTACTTGTTAGCAACATCAATTACACCTTTAATTGTACCTATGTCTGCTGTACCCAATACTGTGCAAATGTCTGCGCCCGCTTTGTAGAAAGGCTCAGCCTCGTAAAAACCAGCATCCATTGTCTTCAAATCAACTAAAATTTTGTTGTTTGGAAATTTTGCGCGTAGTGTTTTAAGCAACTCAATACCATTGTGTTTAATGCATGGGGTACCGATTTCTAAAATATCTACATGTGGTGCCACTTTAGTTGCCAACGCAACGGTTGCGTCAAAATCTAGTGAATCTAGTGCCATTTGGGTTTGTGCCATGGTGTTTATTCCTCTGAGCTTACTCTAAAATATTCGATTAAAAATTTAACATTTTGTAGTAATTGTTTTAGGTTAATTAAATTAAATTTTACAAAATATTATTTGCACATTTTGTACATTTCAGCATGATAACCGCAATTCATGATGCTTTTCAACAATTTAGTCACAATAAATCATAAATTTAGAACTTAGCCATTAATAATGGCACTAAGCGCCGCTATAATTTGTTTGATTTCAGCATCCGAGCCAATAGTGATGCGTAAATAAGGCGATATGCGCGCAGGTTTTTTAAAGTGCCGAATAACAATATTCTTTTCACGCAGTTTTTCCGTGAGTCCTGCGCCATCTCGTGTTTTATGTTTTGCAAAAATAAAGTTAGCGCCAGATGGTAACACTTCAAAATTAAGAGCCTGCAAGCCTTTTATTAATAAAGCTCTCGAGGCCATTACCTTTTCGCGTGTTTGCTCAAAATAAGCGTTATCTTGCATGGCTGCGACTGCGCCCGCCTCAGCAAAACGATCAATTGGATAAGAATTGAAGCTATCTTTCACACGAACGAGCGCTGCAATTAAACTGGAGTGGCCAAGTGCAAAGCCAACGCGTAAGCCCGCTAAGGAGCGTGCTTTTGAGAATGTTTGCGTTACCAATAAATTGGGATATTTATCGATAAGCCCAACTGCTGATTCCGTGCCAAAATCCACGTAGGCTTCGTCAATTACTACAACAGATTCTGTATTGATTTTTAGCAGCTTCTCAATTTCTGATAATGCCAAAGGCACACCAGTTGGCGCATTTGGGTTAGGGAAAATAATGCCGCCGTTTGGTCTATCGTAGTCTTTTACGTCGATTTCGAAGCTAGCATTGAGCGGAATTGTCTCAGATTCAATTCCATACAAACCGCAATAAACTGGGTAAAAACTGTAGCTAATATCAGGAAAAAGCAAGGGTCTATCATGCTTGAGCAGCGCTTGAAACACATGCGCCAGCACTTCATCAGAGCCATTGCCAACAAACACTTGATTGGCATGCAAGCCATAATTATTGGCAATAGCCGCTTTTAGCTTATCTGAATTCGGGTCAGGGTAAAGCCGCAGCGTTTCTGTGGCTTCTGCCTGTAAAGCAGCAATTACCTTGGGGCTGGGGCCATACGGATTCTCGTTGGTATTGAGCTTGACAAGATTATCCAGCTTAGGTTGCTCGCCTGGCACATAAGGCGTTAGCTTGTGAACAATGTCGCTCCAAAATTTACTCATGTCTTGTTTCTTTCTTTTCGCCACAGCGGTCACAGAGTACACAGTGAAAATCATTGGTTCACGTAACATTAACTAAAACTAAGAAGATGGTTTAGTTTTTCTATGTGAACTCTGTGTTCTGTGTGGCTGATATTTAGTCTTTTAATCGATATTCAGCCGATTTTGCATGCGCCTGCAAACCTTCGCCATTGGCTAAGGTTGAGGCGATTTTACCTAGCTTTTGTGCGCCCTCAGCCGATACCATAATTAAACTGGAGCGTTTTTGAAAATCGTACACACCCAGTGGCGAGCTAAACCGCGCCGTGCGGCTGGTTGGCAGTACGTGATTTGGCCCTGCGCAGTAGTCGCCAAGGGCCTCGCAGGTATCGCGTCCCATAAAAATGGCGCCTGCGTGTTTAATTTTTTTAGACATTTCCAGCGGATTTTCGACTGACAATTCCAAGTGTTCTGGCGCAATATAATTGCTAATTTCAATCGCTTCGTCCAAACTTTTAGTCAAAATCAGCGCGCCACGGTCGCTAATCGAAGTGCTAATAATGTCTTTACGCGGCATGGTTTCGACTAGCTTGGCCATGCTGGCGGTCACTTTGTCTAAAAACACCGCGTCGGGTGAAAGCAAAATCGCTTGCGCCAGCTCATCGTGCTCTGCTTGGCTGAATAAATCCATCGCAATCCAATCTGGGTCGGTTTTGCCATCACAAATCACCAAAATCTCTGATGGCCCCGCCACCATATCAATGCCCACCACACCAAACACACGGCGCTTGGCAGCCGCCACATAAGCGTTGCCTGGGCCAGTCACTTTATCCACTTGCGGAA
>JANLWF010000103.1:0-2355 GCA_031364385.1 Methylotenera sp. | reverse complement strand
GCCGAGCGCGCGATTTTGAACGAACATAAGATCGAAGTAGCCTATGATGGCATGGACATAATATTGTAGGAAAAATGATGAACGCACACGCAAACAATCTACCTTGGACTCGCGAAGAATTCGAAGAAAAACTGCGCGAAAAGGGCAAGGGTTATCATATTTACCATCCCTTTCATGTGATGATGTATGAAGGCAAATTAACCAAACAGCAGCTGCAATGCTGGGTGGCGAACCGTTTTTACTATCAAATTTCGATTCCGATGAAAGATGCGGCGATTTTAGCTAACTGCGACGACGTAGAAGTACGCAAACAATGGATTGTGCGCATTACCGATCATGACGGTGTGGATGCAGAAGATGGCACAAAAGCAGTCGGTGGCATTGAAGCATGGATTCAATTGGGTGATGCAGTGGGTCTAACGCGTGAGCAAGTGACCAGCTTAAAATTGGTCAGCCCAGGCGTAAAATTTGCAGTAGATTCTTATGTGAACTTTGCTAAACAACGCCCGTGGCAAGAAAGTGTGTGCTCCAGCTTAACAGAATTATTCGCGCCGCATATTCATCAGCAGCGCATTAGCTCGTGGCCAACCATGTATCCGTGGATTAAAGAAGAAGGTTTAAGCTACTTTAAAAAACGCCTTACCGAGGCCAGGCGCGATGTAGAGCAAGGTTTAGGCGTAACGCTAGATTACTTTAGTCAAAACCGCGAAATGCAATTAAAAGCGCTGGATATTCTGCAATTTAAGCTCAATGTGTTGTGGGTAATTGCCGATAGCATTATGTTGGCGTCTGACGTAGATATTAAAATTGCTGGCAAAGATTACTTTCATCAACCTGTGATTCACTTTGACTAAGAATATTAATTAAGAAATAGCTATGGAAAACAATATACAAAACGACGACATCTACAACATCGCACTGCACCACCGCTTTCAATGGGAAGAGGCACAACAAAGTTATGTGATACTTTTTCCAGAAGGCATGGTCAAACTGCATGGTGGTGCGGGAGAAGTGATTAAACGTTTAGACGGTAAAGTAACGGTGGGCGATATTGTGGCCGAATTAAAAGCCGCTTTCCCCGATGCGGTGAACATTGAAGCAGATATTATTGGCATGTTCGACATGGCTTACGGCAAAGCCTGGATTCGCAAGCTTAATTAAGGTTTTAGGAGTAGCAAAATGACACAAAATTCTTTAGGTGATTCAGCCGTACAAATGGCTGTACATGCACAAAACCAACTGCAAAACAACGGCGTCGCAGCAAATATCACACACACACAGCCACTGTGGCTACTGGCAGAGGTCACGTACCGTTGCCCGTTGCATTGCGCGTTTTGCTACAACCCGACTGATTACGATAAACATACGCAAAACGAGCTGAGTACCGAGCAATGGATTCAAGCCCTGCGCGATGCGCGCAAACTAGGCGCGATTCAACTCGGCATTTCGGGCGGTGAGCCGCTATTGCGCGATGACATTGAAGATATTGTCATAGAAGCCAAAAAACTCGGTTATTACAGTAATCTCATTACGTCTGGCGTCGGCCTTACCGAAAAGCGTATTCAAGCTTTTAAAGAGGGCGGTTTGGATCATATTCAGCTTTCGATGCACGATATTACGGAAGAAATCAACAACTTCATCACCAATACCAAAACCTTTGAGCTAAAGAAAAAAGTCGCCGCGATGATTAAAAATCACGGCTACCCGATGGTGCTAAACGTGGTGATACACCGCTACAACATTGGCCATATCAAAGAAATCCTCGAGATGGCCGAAGCGTTGGGCGCGGATTATGTTGAGCTGGCGAACACACAATATTATGGTTGGTCCCTGGTGAATCGCAGCCAACTCATGCCGCTAAAAGAGCAAATTGACGAAGCAGAACGCATCACCAACGAGTTTCGCCAAAAAGTCGGCAACAAAATGAAAATTTTCTTTGTCGTCCCCGATTACTTCGGCGACCGTCCAAAAAAATGTATGAACGGCTGGGGCGAAGTATTTATGATTGTGACTGCGAATGGTGATGTGTTGCCATGCCATTCCGCCCGTGTGTTACCGAATATGGCATTTCCGAATGTGCGTGACAAGGGCTTGGAATGGGCTTGGAAAGACTCGCCAGCGTTTAATAAATATCGCGGCACCGCATGGATGAAAGGCCCGTGCGTCACTTGTCCAGAAAAAATGAATGATTTGGCGGGCTGCCGTTGTCAGGCGTTTTTATTAAGTGGCGACGCTGAAAGCGCAGACCCAGTTTGTTCATTATCGCCAAATCATCATTTAATCGAAAAAGCCATCGAAGATAGTAAAAATCCAGTGTTAGCCAGCCAGCCGATTATCTTTAGAACCGATAAAAAC
>JANLWF010000090.1:0-10815 GCA_031364385.1 Methylotenera sp. | reverse complement strand
GGTTTGTATCACTGGGGTTCTATTCTGGGCGGTAAAGGCTTTGGTTGGACTACGGCTTGGTTTAATTTGCTGGGCTTAATTTTTGTAACTGCGTCGGTTAATTTTGGCGTGTATGATTTTTTCTTTAAAGGCTTAGCGCTGCCACTATTAGGGGTTGATGTATCAGGCTTTGGCTATTCGCACCAAATTTTCTACATCGCACTATTTACCGTTTCGCAGGCCATATTAATTTATCGCTTTCCTAAATTTACCACCAAGATTACCGACCTTTCTGGCTACCTTATTTTTATCATTACTATCGTGCTAGTCTTGTCTTTGTTGGCTTATCACAAAGGTGGCTTAGAGTTTTCACGCTTGTTTACCTTTACTAACTACACGGGGACTGAAGGCAGTGTTTGGCCAAAAAGTGAAGGCATGGTATTTCCGTTCTTGCTTGGCTTGTTACTAGCGGTGTATACCATCACTGGTTTTGATGCTTCTGCACACACCTCTGAGGAAACGCGCGATGCCGCCAAAACAGTACCAAAAGGCATTGTGAGCTCTGTGGTTTACTCCGTTATTTTTGGTTACATCTTAATTTGTACCTTTGTGTTGGTGTTGCCAGACATTCCTACTGGTGTAAAAAATGGCTTTGGCTTTTTTGCCGAGCTGTTGAAAACATTGCCGTCCACACTACAATTAGTATTAGGCTTGTCTATTTTCTTAGTCAATTACTTATGCGGTTTAGCTTGTTTAACCTCCACATCGCGCATGATGTTTGCCTTTGCACGCGATGGCGGTTTGCCCGCTTCTAACTTGCTACGCACGGTACACCCAACCTTAAAAACGCCTATTGCAGCAGTTTGGGTGTCAGCCATACTGGCTGTTGTAGCGACTTTATATGCTGCGGCATTTAGTGTGTTGGCGGTGGGTTGTGCAGTATTTTTGTATATTTCTTACATCATGCCAGTCGCTGCTGGCATTTTGGCAGAAGGTAAAACTTGGAAGCATAAAGGCCCATTTGATTTAGGTAGCATGTCTAAATTAATTGGCGTGTTGGCAGTAATCGGCGGCGGCTTCTTGGTTGTTGTTGGTGTGCAACCACCAAATGAAAAAGTGCTTTATGTGACTATTTTTATGTTAGTTGTGATGGCGATATTCTGGTTTGTATTTGGCGAAAGCAAACGCTTTAAAGGCCCACCAGCCGTTAAAGAATAAACCGATTTAAGGCTATAAAAGCTAATGCCCGCCCTATGTAAAAATAGGGCGGGCATATTCTTATGGGCTGAAGCCTTGATGAAAGCTTATTTTTTTGGCGCTGGCTTCATCAAATTATTAGCACTATTCGGCACCACTACCTCTTTGCTCTTTTTGGGTTTTTTCACTTCTTTATTAGTTTTAATTTGACCTTTTGCCATGCTGCTTCTCCTCAAGTAAACAATCACCTCATCATAGACTGATGCAAAAATATAGGCAAATTATTTTAGGTTTTGTTAAATAGGCTTATACTAAAGCTCATTAAAAAACTCTAGGATTCCAGTATGTTATCTATGTTTGACACCACTATTCCACCGCTCAAACGTGCTTTATCAAACTTATCGCACATTCTAAAAAAAGGTGAGGAGTATGCTAATACAAAAAGTATTGAGCACGCGGTTTTACTCAACGCACGACTTTTTCCTGATATGTATCCAATTATTCGTCAAGTCTATATTGCCACAGACATGAGTAAGGGAGCCGCTGCCAGGCTAGCCAATTTAGAAGTTCCCAAGTATGAAGATACCGAAACTACATTTGCCGAGCTGCAAGCGCGCATCACCAAAACTCTAGCGTTTATTGATGCCGTAAAGCCAAAACAATTGGTCGGCAGCGAAACGCGTGAGATTACGATTACTGTGCGCAAAACCGATTTACATTTTACAGGCCAAGATTACCTACTGAAATGGGTGATGCCTAACGTGTATTTTCACGTGACTACCACATACAATATTTTGCGCCATAACGGCTGTGAGCTGAGTAAGCCAGACTTTTTAAGACTTAAAGATTAACGACTTAAAGATTAATCAACTTACTGTCGTTTCACGTTGTTAACTTTGCCAGCCAAATCGAATCTGGCTTGTAAGCGACGTGATTGTGCGGCAAGATTCGCAGTGATTTTTCCTGAAATATCCTGATTGGGCTTAATATCCACATTGCCCTCGGCGTAGAATTGATCACTTTTCAGTACAACTTGCCTATATTGGTAAGCCCCGTTCTTAATTTTCATGCTGCCAGTCAGCTTATCGAAACTCGTGGAATCTCCAGCCAAAGACTGGCTGCTCTTAGACAGCACTGCGCGATCTAGCTCGACACCATTAATTTTACCGTTTTGCACTGTAAAGTTGGCGCTAATCTCTGGTGCATCTGTGAGCGCAGCTGCCAGCTTTGATTTGCAAGAAAAAATCCCAGTGAGGTTAAATTTACCATCGACAGAAGCACCGCTTCCAAAAGCATTCAATATCTTTGGCAAACTGGCATTAATCAGATCGAAATTCCCCGCCATTGACCACTGGTTAGACCAATCAAGCGCCGCCTTGCCTGTTAAGCTTCCGCCATAAATTTCAGCCTCGATTTGATTGAAAAAAATCAAGCTCTGCTTAATGGTGCCTTTGGCCTTTAGTTCGCTGAATACAAATTTTGGATTCATTGGCAACGCCCAATTAGTGCCTGTGAAAGCGATATCGAAACTGCTGCCTTGTGGTGTTATCTGTATGGCTAAGGTTTCGTCGTCAGTAGTCAAATCGATGCTTTTGAGTTCACGCGACTCGGTAAGCGTTACTTTTCCATCAAATGCCGCTAACTCAAGATCGTGAATCTTAAGAACAATCTTTTTCAAAGCAATCTGTTTTACCAACAAGTGCTGAGCCTTGCTTAGGTTGCTTACCCATTGCAGTGGCTGCCCAAAATTTTCTTGCTCGATTTTCAGTCCTTCTAACTCGAGCGACCTCAGCACTTTCACCTCTTCGGATAAGCTTGATGTGTCTGGAACAATGTTCAAAGTCTCAATTTTCTGGCTTGAGTTAGCACCTATCGCTACGTTCCTAAGCACCAAATGTGGCTGCGGCCAGAGTGAGGCGCGCACCTCCTCAATTAGCACTGGCGTGCCCAAGCTCTCCGAAGCAAGCTTCTCAATAGGCGCAACCAACGGACTTATATTGACGAGATGAAGCACGCCTATGATTAGCAAAATAACCAGCGGCAGATAAATCAGCATGGCTTTTTTAGACGCAATAGCACATTTTCCTAATATTTTGGTTATCGCTAGTGCTCTACTTTGAACCTTAGACTTGGCCTTTACCTCAGCCTCCTCTTTAGCTGCGCGTATAATTTCTAGTCGCCCCTCAACCTCAGCCACTCGCTTGGTTTTTTTCTTAATTTCAAGCCCTACTTTTTCTACTTCCCCTGCAATGCGCTCTTCTTCTTCAAAATCCTCATCATCGTCGTCTTCATCTGGATTAGCCCATCGCACTTCTATAGCACCAGCATCAGTGGTAGCGGCAACAGGTGCTGCAGCGCTGGCTTCAGGATGTTGTTTTTGTCGCTCTAGTTCTGCCTCGCGACTAATACGCTCCATTTCTCGACGTGCGATTTCTTTTTCTTCAGCTAGCGCTTTTTCATCCGCTTCTATTTTAGCGCGAACCTGTTCAACCTTGAGCTCTGCTTTAATCTCAGCCTTCAAGCTTGTTGCTGCGTTGGTTTCGTGCCCTGACTCTAATTGCGCTTCTTCCATATTCGCTTCAAAGTCGGCATTTTTTTGCGCTTCTTCAGCATCTGTGACAAAGCTCTGCATAGCAAGGCTCGCCTTCAAATTTACATCAACACTGGCTTTTTCTTTGGCTTCAGCATCTGTGCGATTCTGATCTGCCTGTGCTTTTTCTTTAATTTCAGCCTCTAAGCGCGCATCCTCATCAGACTTGTTTTTGCGCTCAGCCTCTAGCTTATTTGCTAACTTGGTCTTGGCGTTAGCTTCAATTTCAGCTTTTTTTCGCTCGTCTGCAACCTTCCCTTTTTGTTTGGCGATTAAGCGAGCCTCTTTGGCCTCGGCCTCGGATTTTTTTCTCGCCTCTTCTGCCTCGCGAACGATACGGGCTATATCTAAGCGTGCACGTTCTTTTTCTTCTGCTTTGATTTTTTCTTCGGCTTCTGTCTTAGCGCGAATTTTCTCTGCTTCTGCCTTGGCTTCACTTTCAGCTTTAAGCCTAGCCTCATCTTCTTTTATAGCTTTTCGCTCAGCTTCCAACCTAGCATCTTCATCAGCTTTGGCTACACGTTCAGCCTCTAATTTAGCATCAGCCTCAGCTTTGGCTACACATTCGGCTTCTAGTCGCGCCGCTTCTTCAGCCTTGGCGCTAGCTTCCATTTCAGATTTTTTTTGCGTCTCCTTAGCTTCGCGGGCAATACGTTCTATCTCGAGGCGGGCATTTTCTTTTGCCTCCGCTTGGGCTTTTGCCCTAGCTTCTTCCGCTCTAGCACTGGCCTCAGCTTCTGCTAGTTTCCTTTTTTCCTCTTCTTGTTGAGCACTAAGCTCTGCCTCACGATGTGCTTTTAGCTCGGCTTCCGCTTTGACACGAGCTTTTTCCGCTTTTTCTCTAGCCACAAGCTCTGCACTAATGCGCGCCTCCTCCTCAGCTTTAACCTTGCGCTCAGCTGCTTCTTGTGCTTTAAGTTCGGCCTTTTGACGCGCTTCTTGCTCAATTTTGACTTTGCGCTCTGCTTCTAGTTTTGCTTTTTCTTCGGCCTTGGCAAGCGCTTCCTCATCAGCTTTTTTTTGCGTTTCTTCGGCCTCGCGGGCAATACGCTCCGCTTCTAGCTGCGCTTTTACCTTCGCTTCGGCTTTGACTTTTTCTTTTGCATATTCCTGCTCTTCTTTTTCCCGCGCCTTGCGCTCTGCCTGCAAACGCACTTCTTCTTTTATCTTTGCTTTATATTCAGCTTGCGATCGCGCCTGCTCAGCGGCTTGAGCTTCAGCATCTTCTACGCTGACCACCTCCTCTACTTCCATTGGGGCAAAAATGGTGGCTGGCGACCATTCATCAGCGCTAGGACGAGTTGACAATACAGGCTTGATGTACCCCTCGGTTTCAAGCTGAATTAAGGCTGCGGCTAGACCTTGCTCGGTCATTTCGTCATACTTAAATAGAATCGTTTCGGCTTTTGATGTGCCATCAACATGCGAAAGCACTTTCATCAATTGCGATGATAAGCCGCCAATGAGGGATGAGCGAGCGCGCAACCCCTTAGCAGTTTTACTATAAACTACAGTTAAATCCATCTTGTAAGCTAGAGCTTAATTAAACTAATGCTTGAAATCCAAGGCCTGATAACTTCAGGCACACAGGGCTATAAAACCCCTCAATATACTGTTCTATCGTCATTATCAAGTTCTGTTCTCCTTGTAAAACGCTTGAGCGTACAAAATAACTTTAATTACGCTGCCTGTATATTGCCTAGGTCAACCATACTCGCACGGAAAACCCTATTGCGTCAATATCACTGTAAGCTTAAGCGCTGTAAATTGTTTATATTGTCTGAATGACGCCACAGACTTAAAGAAGATAGGAGTTAGCAGAAAGTTTAAAAATCCATAAGATACTAAATAAATCTAAATAATATGCCCTGCAAGCCCCATGGATATTAATCTACAGTACAACGACTGTAAGTTATTTTTACGCGTAATTATGTATGCGCTCATTGAGCAAGTGCTTATTAACGCTGTGCTTCTTCCGTTCCAATCGCAAATTTAAGTTGGCTGGCGGCGGTAGTATCTAAATCGTTTAATAAGGCTACCTTTGTCAAAGCCAGCGTACGTTTGCCACTTTCTTTGGCCATTAATCCTAAATAATAGATTGCTTGACTATGATGACTATTCATTGCCACCACTTTTTGCATATGCGCTTCTGCTTTTTGGATGTCCTTAGTTGCATATTCAGCCGTTGCTAGATAAAACCAGGCCTCCGCCGTATTTGGTTCTCGCTTTGCCCATTGGCTGGCTATTTGTAATAATGAATCCCAATTTTCAGTGATGTAGGGATGCACAACCTGCATAAAAAACGGCCATTTATCGTAAGATACAGCCCAGAAAGGCTTCTCACTTTTAGCGTTAATGGGTTGCTCTTGCTGCTTAAGCAAGGCTTGCACCCACTCTACTGGCATATTGTAGTAATAAGCATCTCTGCCTGGGCTTTTTAGCGTAATCACGCCTACTAAATTACCTGCATCATCAAACACACCGCCGCCGCTGGCACCAAGTCCAAAAGTACTGGTAGCTCTTATCACCACGCTACCATCCATAGGATACAAGCCTTTTACAACGCCATATGTGCTGGAGGGCTTAGCGACAAAACTGGGGTAACCAATAGTAAAAACAGATTGCTCATACTTAAGATGTTTACTTGAGCCTATTGTTGCAATGGGCGCACTCAGGTCATCTACTTTTAAAATACATAAATCATGATGCCAATCGGCTTTAATAGCGCTTACAGCAAGTGGCGCGCCATTGTTTACCACATTAATGCTGTTGGCATTAGCAATCACATGGCAATTGGTCACTACTTGATTTTTTGCGATTACTACAGCAGAGCCTAACCCGTAACTGCCATTAGCAAGCCCAGTTTGCACGCGCAATACCTGTGCGTTAAGCTGTCGCACCAATTCAGTGCTTGGGGCTGCCAGCGCAGAAGCTGTTGAACACAAACAAAATAAAGCCAAATAAACCAAATTAAAACAAAGCCTTGTCATGGTATTCCCTATCTACATATTAAATTTATTAACCTCACATCGATATAAAAATTAAAAAATAATCACTTCTTGTATTAGATGAAAGCAATTAGCGTTCCAATTTGTTTCATAATATTGGAACAATGTGTGTCGACTGACGAATTTGATTGGCTTGTGGATCATGTTTATCGTTATTTGTCTGCATTCAAACCATTGTGCGTTTCGTAAATAGGTAGCCCATGCTGATTCGTCTAAATTATTTAGTAGAAAACTATCATGTAAGCTGAATGGTCACTGTCTGTTGTCGCACATATGCCATTGAGCAAGCATCCAGAACCTGCTAATAGTGAGTGCAATTTCAGCAGAAAGCTAATGCAAACAGTACAAGCCAAACTTTTAAAAATAGATTCCCCCGATACCCTTATAGATATTGGCCTGTAGCCATGCTATAAAAATATTAAAGTACACCTATTGTTTACTATTTAGCAATATACAACTGCACTAACTGAGTGCTATAGTGAATGCTTATTAATGGATAAATTGGCGGGGAGATTTGCGATGGATAAGCAAGATTTAAAAAACACTAAATTTAACGAGCATGCTGAAGCGATTGAAAAACACAAAGCCTTGCTAGAAAAACTGCATCTTGATTCAAACACGCATTTGGATGAAATTAACAGCTCTATTGAAAAGCTCACCCTCACTTTAGAAGAGTACCTTAAAGTGATAGGCATTCCGTAATTTTAACTAAATTTTAAAAAAAAATTTTACCAACAATAACGCCGCATCAATGCGGCGTTATGTTTCGGCTTATGGGATGCCGATTATGCCAGTCACCAACACCAGCTTAACTTACAACTACAGATGTAAACTCATTGAAGTGTCGATAAGCATCTCCATTAACGGTGAACTTCCTAGCAGCCTACTCTTAAAAGCTACAACTAATTTATACGCTTAATTTTTAATAAATACAACCTAAAATGTAAACGGGCTAATAGTTAAGTCTATGCCAACAAGTATATTAATGGCTTATGTTTTTGTTACTACGTGTCCATATTTGCACAGTCATGACGAACCCTCGAACAAGCTTTGATTTAAACCCACCTCAACTTGTTATTAATCAGCCAGTAAAATTTATATTAAGTGATTGATATATAAATAAAAATTAAATAAATCAATGATTGGTCTAATTTTTGCTCAATACAAACTGTGTATGTAATTAAACTATAGGGGCGCCAAAATGACAATTTACCAAGTAATCAACAAGCAAAACCAACTAGAGTATGCCTATCTTAACTATGAAGTTGCCATCGAAGAGCTTGCCAAGCTAAACGAAGGTTTTGACGAAAGTTATTTTACAATTAACGCGGTTGAAGACGAAGATTTTTAAGCAAAAAATCAAACTTTAACAGCGCATGCACTAAACATAAGCAACCCACTGTATTTGGTGCTTATTTTTTTACGATTTTCTTTTTAGATGGCTGCCAATATAAAGGCTCACTCTTTTCTGCTTGATAAACCAGTATGTATTTGCGCCGTAAATTTTCGTAGGCCTCTGCCTCACTTATTTTGTTAGCTCTGACTTGCTGTGCCGCCTGTAGCTGTGCAAATAGTACCCAATCTGGGTTTTCTTGATAGCCGCGGTCGCTCATGCAATTTTCTAACACGCGTGCTTGGCGACCCGCTTTTTCTAAACGCTGAAATGCTAAGCCTTCGGGCAATTTCATTGCGGCTTTATCCGAAATCAGCTCGCACTCAACACCCGCTTTAGCCAAGGCCGAGAGCTGATAGGGCTTTTGATCATCGGGCGCCATGCTGTCTGCGTAAATCATCATGCCCAGCAGCGCTAATGCTGGCACAAGTATTACCAATATGCCTCTCATACTTTTATGCTCTTACTTTCATACTGTCTAACTAAAATTTATATTGGTCCACGCTTTGCGCCTCTAGCTTTTCAGGCGCAATTTCTTCTAGCAATTGCGGGTTAATTTCTTTAAGTGTTACGCGAATTTTATCTGCCTCATCTAGTTGGCCTTCGGCTTGGGCAATTTGCGCAATAGCCTGCAAACTAGCAGGGTGATTAGATTGTAAGCTAAGTGCTTTTCTAAAATGTGTTTTTGCAATGTTTATGTTGGCCAAATTTTGTTCGGCTTTACCTAAGTAATACCATGCTTCTGCGCTGCTTGGCTCTTGTTTAACCCAATCATTCGCGACCATTTGCACATCTTGCCAGCGATTATTTTGATAAGGCAGCACTATTTGCATAAAAAATGGGCGATTATTTTCAGTAGCATCCCAAAACGGCGCGCCGTGAATTGAATTTAACGGCACCGATTCAGTTTGTAGCAACGCTTTCACCATGTTAATGGGCATATTGTAATAATACGCGTTTTTGCCAGGGCTTTTAAACGTACTAATGGCAATCAGTTTGCCCTCGTAATCAAACACGGGGCTGCCACTGGCGCCTATAGCAAAGGCGGCTTGAGTGCGAATCACCTGCTCATTATCAAACGGGTACAACGCTTTAACCGTACTAAGCGCCACAAACGGCGCGGGTGAATCGGATGGCATAGAGATTGAAATCACTTGCTGCTCGTAATTTAATTTTGAAGAATCCGCCATGGCAATAGGCTTTAAATCAGCATATTGCACCTTTAAAATACATAAATCGTGCTTCCAATCAGCCTGCAAAGATTCCACTGGGTACTGGGTACCCCATTTGGTAATACTAATACCGTTAGCGTTGCCAAGCACATGGCAATTGGTCACCACGTGGTCTTTAGTCACCGCAACACCCGTGCCAAAACCATGCCCACCCGACTTTGTGGTGGTGCCAACTTTCACCATAGATTCTTTTAAACCGTACAATAACTCAACACTGGGATCTGGCAAACCT
This sequence comes from Methylotenera sp., assembly GCA_031364385.1. Taxonomy (GTDB): domain Bacteria; phylum Pseudomonadota; class Gammaproteobacteria; order Burkholderiales; family Methylophilaceae; genus Methylotenera_A. The sequence goes on along the minus strand of JANLWF010000090.1, from coordinate 1,184 downwards.
GCCGCTTTAGCACTTACAGCCACTAAAAATGGCATGCATACAATTAATCCTCTAAGTAAATATTTGGCATGATTCATCTGATGGGCTTCTCTATTTTAAATTAATTGATGCGCAACATATATTGTATTAAAACTATGAGCTAAGTCACAGGCTTAAGTTCATAGCAGCAAGTTTAAGCGGCTATGGACTTCCCCCCGACATCATAGTCAAATATCAATGTCCGACTTGTTGTTGTTCAAATTGCACTTAGCTCAATTTTCGGTTGATTAAGAACGCATCAAAATGCTCAATAGACAATGGTTTGCTGAACAAATATCCTTGATATTGATAACAGCCACTTTCATATAAAAACTGTCTTTGTGCTTCCGTTTCTACACCTTCCGCAATCACCTCCAACCCTAAGCTGCGAGCTAAACCAATAATTGTATGGACGATTGAAGCCTCATTCTCATCAACTAAGATATCTCTTACAAATGATTGGTCAATTTTTAGTTGATCTAAAGGCATACGCTTCAGATAAGAAAGGCAGGAATAACCAGTGCCAAAATCATCCAGAGAGAAGCCGACACCTCGTTCTTTTAACTGGCGCATTTTTTCGATTACGTCCTCAATGTCTTCAGCAAACAGGCTCTCTGTTAACTCTAATTTAAGTTTGGTTGGATCTGCACCAAAATGATCTATAACACTCAATACTTGCTTAACAAAATCAGGTTGACGTAGCTGTATTTCACTCACGTTTACAGCCAAGGTCAATGCAGAAGTTTCAGATCGCATACTCCAACTTACTAATTTTGCACAAGCTGTCTCTAGCACCCAATGTCCAATTGGTATAATCAATCTCGTTTCTTCAGCAATAGGAATGAACGCTGCTGGAGACACCATTCCGCGCTCGGGATGCTGCCAGCGCAACAACGCCTCAGCCCCTATAACATGCCCCTTACCATCTAGCTGTGGTTGATAGTGTAATGATAGCTGGCGCTTGGCCAGGCTTTGGCGTAAATCAGATTCCAGTGAGACTCTTGATGTTATTTCTAATTGCATTTTAGGATCAAAAAAGCGGAATGTATTACGCCCCGTGGCTTTTGCTTGATACATTGCAAGGTCAGCGCGTTTAAGTAACTCGTTCACACTATCTTCTTGGCCAGAGAACAAAGCAATACCGATACTTGCCGTACTGTGATGTG
>JANLWF010000078.1:0-2269 GCA_031364385.1 Methylotenera sp. | reverse complement strand
GATTTTACGCAGGATAATCACAAAACAGTGGATGATAGGCCTTATGGTGGCGGGCCAGGCATGGTAATGCTGGCCGAGCCGTTAGCACAAGCCATAAAGGCGGCAAAGGCGGCAAATGTGAATGCAAAAGTGATTCACCTGTCGCCACGCGGCAAGCCACTGTCACATAAAAAGGTGATGGAGCTAAGTCAGCAACAAGGTTTAATTTTGCTGGCAAGCCGTTACGAAGGTGTGGATGAACGCTTGTTAAACGCGCTGGTGGATGAGGAAATCTCCATTGGCGACTATGTGCTTAGTGGCGGTGAATTGCCTGCCATGGCACTAATAGATGCAGTAGTGCGGCAAATGCCAGGCACGTTGGGCGATGCAGATTCGGCACTTGAAGATTCGTTTGTAGATGGATTACTGGATTGCCCGCACTTTACTAGGCCAGAAGTGCTGATGCGACCAGAGTTTGATGAGAATAAATGTGTGCCAGAGGTTTTATTATCTGGCAACCATGCAAAAATTAGAGAATGGCGATTAAAACAATCGCTATTGCTAACAAGGGCAAAACGCCCAGATTTATTGGCCGCAAGGTCGTTGACGAAAGAGGAAGCTCGGCTGCTACAAGAAGGTATTAGTGAGCAGGAACAAGCATCTTCATAACTAAAAGGAGCACTTAAAGTGGCAGATATTATTAAAATGTTAGAAACGGAAGAAATAGCGCGTTTAGGCAAAAAAATTCCAGTTTTCGCACCAGGCGATACCGTAATTGTGGGCGTGAATGTAGTTGAAGGTTCGCGTAAACGTGTGCAAGCTTACGAAGGCGTGGTGATTGCTATCCGTAATCGCGGGCTAAACTCATCATTCATTGTGCGTAAAATTTCATCTGGCGAGGGCGTAGAACGTACGTTCCAAACTTACTCACCAGCGATTGCAGGCATCGAAGTAAAACGTAAAGGCGATGTGCGCCGCGCGAAACTTTATTACTTGCGTGAGCGTTCAGGTAAATCTGCACGTATTAAAGAAAAATTATTCGCGCGTGATAAAGAAGTAATGACGCCAGAAGCCGCTGCTGAATAAGCATTAGCAAGTCAATAAAGCCTCAAAATTGAAAAGTTTTGGGGTTTTTTAACGCTTATTTTTTTGTATCATTATTTTTAGATATAATCATTAGTTATTTGCATTCAATTCAAAATTCAAGTTTAATAACAATTCAAACTCACACTAAATTATGACTAAAAATAAGCTTGCATTGCAATACGACGCTGTTATAGCTGCCCCATTTGGCGCGGTGGCTATTTATATTCAAGGCGTACAAGTGGTGATAGAGCTGCTGCCAGAAAAACACCCAACAAAAACAGCAGAACATAAAATGGTGGCCAATGTGGTCAGCCAAATTGAAGCGTATTTTAGTAACCCGCGTAACGATTTTAACTTGCCCATTGTTTACAAAGGCACGCCGTTTCAGCGCCGTGTGTGGCAAGCCATTAGTGCTATTGCTTGTGGGCGCGTGCTCACTTATGGCGAAATTGCCCAGCAAATTGGTAGTGGACCGCGCGCCGTGGCTAATGCTTGCGGTGCCAATAATTTACCGTTGATTATTCCATGTCATCGCGTGGTGGCCAAAAACGGCATTGGCGGCTTTATGAGTGGCCAGCAAGATGGCATAAAAATTAAAAAATGGTTACTTAAGCACGAAGGTATTGCGTTTAAGCAAGATAAGCCTGTAAGGCCATTGTAGCTTGGCTGAAAGCACAGAATTAGTAGAAGCTGGCCAACTTGATACTTTTATCGATCACCTTTGGCTAGAAGATGGCCTGGCTAAAAATACCTTAGAAAGTTACCGCGCCGATTTAAGCCAGTTTAATGTGTGGCTGGGTTTACAAAAAAAAAGCTTGAATAAAAGTGAGCTACTTACAGGGCATTTATTACAAGCCAATCAGGCCGATATTCAGCAATATCTCGCGGTTAAATTTCCGCAAAGCAAGCCACGCAGCATCAGCCGACTGATCGCCAGTTTGCGGCGTTTTTATCGTTATGCGTTGCGCGAGAATTTAATTAAACAAGACCCAACGCTACAAATCGAATCGCCCAAATTACCACGCAGCTTGCCCAAAAGTTTAAACGAGCAAGAAGTTGAAGACTTGCTCAATGCGCCCGACATCAACCAGCCAATCGGTCTGCGCGATAGAGCCATGCTAGAGCTGCTGTATGCAAGCGGCTTGCGCGTGAGTGAGCTAGTGGGTGTAAGCGTAAACGAAGTCAGCACACAAGACGGCGTGGT
>JANLWF010000023.1:0-1767 GCA_031364385.1 Methylotenera sp. | reverse complement strand
CGCGGTTTGAAAGCGGCTCATCTTTTTGTGTGGGCTTAGCATAAACACACGTACACCATGCTTGCCGCGCATGGCGTATTCAGCCGCGCTACCCGTGTCGCCCGAAGTTGCGCCGAGAATATTGGTAGTTTCACCTTTTTTGGCCAACACATATTCAAACAAATTGCCCAGCAACTGCATCGCCATGTCTTTAAACGCCAGTGTAGGCCCATTAGATAGGCTTAATAAGTACAAGTTATCTTCTAGCTTGAGTGTTGGTGCAATGTCGTCGGCGTTTTGCCCTGCGCGCACAAAACCATAAACATCGGCGCGGTAGGTTTTATCGATAATCGCCTTCAAATCAGCGGCTGGAATATCATCAATTAAACGACTTAAAATATAAAACGCCAAATCGCGATAATGCATGCCACGCATGGCAGTTAAATCGGCATCGGTAAATTGCGGGTAGGTTTCTGGAAGGTACAAGCCGCCATCTGGCGCTAGGCCGCCGAGTAAAATTTCGCTAAAGCTTAAAGCAGGCGATTGCCCGCGGGTGCTGATATATTTCATACTATATTAGCGACCTAATTCTTCTATACGAATTTTAACCAACTTGCCCACAATCGCAGGCAGGGCTTCAATTGCAGCAATCGCCGCGTCCATATTTTTCTCAACCGTGGTATGCGTCAAAATCACAATATCCGCTTCAGTTTCATTGTCGTCAGGCTCTTTCTGCAGCATGGCATCAATCGAAATATTGCGGTCAGCTAAAATTTTAGTCACGCCTGCCAGCACGCCAGGCTTGTCATTGGCGCGTAAACGTAGGTAATACGCACTGTTGATTTCGCCGATAGGCAATATTGGTAAATCCGCTACGCTATTCGGCTGAAACGCCAAATACGGTACGCGCTGTTCTACTGTCGCACTACTCAATCGCGCTACATCCATTAAATCTGCCACCACCGCGCTGGCGGTGGGTTCTGCGCCTGCACCCGCGCCGTAATACAGCGTTGGGCCAACAGCGTCGCCCTTCACTACCACGGCATTCATCGCACCATTGACGTTGGCAATTAAACGTTTTTCTGAGATTAATGTTGGGTGCACACGCAGCTCTACGCCAGCATCGGTGTGCTTAGTAATGCCAAGCAATTTCACACGATAACCTAATTCTTCGGCGTATTTGATGTCAGTTTGTTGCAGCTTGGTAATGCCTTCGGTATAGGCTTGCTCAAACTTCATCGGCATACCGAATGCAATCGCTGACATGATGGTTAATTTGTGTGCAGCATCAATGCCTTCTACGTCAAAGGTCGGATCCGCCTCGGCATAACCCAAACGCTGCGCTTCGCCTAACACATCGGCAAACGCCAAGCCTTTTTCGCGCATTTCGGTGAGTATGAAATTAGTAGTCCCGTTAATAATGCCCGCCACCCACTCAATTTTATTCGCGCCCAAACCTTCGCGTAGCGCTTTAATAATGGGAATGCCGCCTGCAACTGCCGCCTCAAACGCAACAATCACGCCTTTAGCTTGTGCTGCCGCAAAAATCTCATTGCCATGCAAAGCCAAAAGTGCCTTATTGGCAGTCACTACATGCTTGCCGTTTTCGATGGCTTTTAATACCAATTGTTTGCTTAAATTGTAGCCCCCAATCAGCTCAACCACCACGTCCACATTAGGGTTGCTCACGGTGGCAAATGCGTCATCGGTAATATCTACTTTGCCACCTGTGACTTTTTTGGCAAGCTCAATATTTTTATCGGCGACTTGCACCACTTTAATCTCAAC
>JANLWF010000012.1:0-7718 GCA_031364385.1 Methylotenera sp. | reverse complement strand
TGGTATGCTGAGAATAACATCACGCTCTATACTAGTGCGCGCATCAATAAAATTGACCGAAAAAATCGTATAGTCACCGCTGAAGATGGCACAACAGCGGAATATGACCGTTTATTATTAGCCACAGGCTCTAAGCCCTTTATGCTGCCGATTCCAGGTGCAGATTTAGAGGGTGTGATTGGTTATCGCGATATTAAAGATACCTACGAAATGATTGCCACCGCCAAAACGCATAAGCATGCGGTGGTGATTGGCGGTGGTTTACTTGGCTTAGAAGCTGCCAATGGCTTGAAAATACAAGGCATGGATGTGACGGTGATTCACCGTAACGAATGGCTGCTAGAACGTCAGTTGGATAAAACCGCAGGCAAAATGCTACAAAAAAGTTTGGAGGCCAAAGGCCTTAACTTTCAATTAAATCAAAATACTAAAAAACTTACAGGCGAAAATGGCCGCGTTAATGGCATCCACTTTACTGATGGCTCAAGCTTGCCAGCTGATTTAGTCGTCATGGCAGTAGGCATTCGTCCCAATTTCGCCTTGGCTGAATCGGCTGGTATTCATTGCAACAAAGGCATTGTAGTCAACGATACCATGCAAACCTTCGACCCGCGCGTATATGCGGTGGGCGAATGTGTGGCGCACCGCGGTATTTCATATGGTCTGGTGGCTCCTTTGTTTGAAATGGCTAAAGTATGTGCAACGCACTTGGCAAACTTTGGTATTGGTCAATACAAAGGCTCGGTTACTTCTACCAAATTAAAAGTCACTGGCATCGATTTATTCAGCGCGGGTGATTTTAGAAGCGCCGTAGATGCAGGAGACGAAGAGCGTGAAGAAATTGTATTACACGATGCAGTGGGTGGCATATATAAAAAACTGGTGATTAAAAATGATAAAATCATCGGCAGTGTGCTGTATGGCGACACTGCGGATGGGGCTTGGTATTTCCAAATGTTGCGCGATGGCAAACCAATTCATGAGATTCGCGACTTCCTCATGTTTGGGCAAGATTCGCTCGGCAATACAGGTCACCTTGGCCAAGATAAAGCGGCCGCGATGACCAATGAAATGGAAGTATGCGGCTGCAATGGCGTATGCAAAGGCGTAATAGTCAAAGCCATTCAAGACCAAGGCTTATTTACCATCGACGATGTTAAAAAACAAACCAAAGCAGGCTCTAGCTGCGGCAGTTGCGTGGGTTTGGTGGAGCAAATTTTAGCCAGTGCTTTAGGCGGTGGTTATGCCCCGCCCTCTACCAGTAAAGTTGTGTGTGGCTGTACCGAGAAGAATCACGAAGAAGTGCGTGAAGAAATCCGCAAACACAAATATCTCAATATTCCAGATGCCATGAAAGGCATGATTTGGCGCACACCCAATGGCTGCGCTACTTGCAGGCCTGCACTTAATTATTACTTGTTATCCACTTGGCCGCACGAGGCGGTGGACGATCCGCAATCGCGTTTTATTAACGAACGCGTACACGCAAATATTCAAAAAGATGGTACCTACTCAGTGATTCCACGAATGTACGGCGGCGTGACTACACCAGATCAACTACGTAAAATTGCCAACGTGGCAGATAAGTACGCCGTGCCTATGGTAAAAGTCACAGGTGGTCAGCGTATTGACTTGCTAGGCGTTAAAAAAGAAGATTTAGTCGGTATGTGGAAGGATTTAGATATGCCTTCTGGCTATGCCTACGCCAAAGGAATACGTACCGTAAAAACTTGCGTTGGCAGTGAGTTTTGTCGTTTTGGTACGCAAAATTCCACCCAAATGGGCATCGATATTGAAAAAGCCTTCGACCACATGTGGGCGCCGCACAAAGTGAAATTTGCCGTTTCAGGCTGCCCCAGAAACTGTGCCGAATCTGGTATTAAAGATGTTGGCATTATCGGCGTAGATTCTGGCTGGGAGATTTATGTAGGCGGCAACGGCGGCATCAAAACTGAAGTCGCGCAGTTTTTATGCAAAGTCAAAACGCATGACGAAGTGCTGGAATTTTCAGGCGCATTTATTCAAATTTATCGCGAAGAAGCGAGGTATTTGGACAGAACGGTACATTGGATTCACCGCATGGGTTTAGAATACGTTAAGCAACGCGTGGTTGAAGACGCAGAAGGTCGCAAAGCTGCCTACGAGCGCTTGTTATATGCTTTGCAAGGCGCAGTTGAGCCTTGGAGCGAGCGTGTGAAAAGTAGCGAATTGCAAAAGCAATTTGAGACGATTGAGGTATAAAATCACCTTATCTACCCGCTGTAGGACGGGTTTTAACCCGACTTGTCAGATTGAGTCCGTATTGGTCTTGTCCATAGAATATAGTCGCTAGAGCGCCTTATTCTGAGCGAAAGTCCGACCTACATTACAAGAAATAGCATCTGAGGAAAATTAAATGAAATCAAGTTTTTGGCAAGCAGGGCACAAACCCACGTTATTTTCGGCGTTTTTATATTTCGATTTAAGTTTTATGGTGTGGGTGCTGCTAGGCCCGCTCGCGGTGCAGATGGCGACTGACTTGCATCTCACGCCTGCACAAAAAGGTTTGATGGTAGCTACGCCAGTATTAGCGGGTGCGCTATTGCGTATTGTGATGGGTGTATTAGTTGACCAAATTAAACCCAAAAAGGCTGGATTAATTGGGCAGATTATCGTTATTTTAAGTTTGCTCACAGCTTGGTTGCATGGCATCGAAACCTTTCAGCAGTCTTTAATGCTGGGCATAGGCTTAGGCTTTGCAGGCGCAGCATTTGCGGTTGCTCTACCTTTAGCAAGTCGTTGGTATCCGCCAGAGCACCAAGGGGCAGCACTTGGCATAGCTGGCGCAGGCAACTCAGGCACAGTATTCGCCGCCCTATTTGCGCCTAGTTTAGCGGTAGCTTATGGCTGGAATAACGTCTTTGGCTTAGCACTTATTCCTCTTGGTATTGCTCTTGCCGTATATTTAATTTTTGCAAAAGATAGCCCAGAAACGCCGCCTGCTAAGTCACTCAGCCAATATTTGGCAATCTTAAAAGACAAAGACGCCTGGTGGTTTATGTTTTTTTACAGCGTGACTTTTGGTGGTTTTGTAGGCTTGGCATCAAGCTTAACGATTTATTTTAACGACTTATACGCACTCGGCGCGGTTAAAGCGGGTTACTGCACGGCTGCAGCCGTATTCGCAGGTTCACTCACACGCCCTATCGGTGGTCTGATTGCAGACCGGGTTGGTGGCATACGCACCCTGCTCGTGATGTACACGATTGCTGCAATATTATTATTTGTCATGAGCTTTGGTCAGCCTACTTATCAATTAGCTTTAGCCATTATCATTCCAGTCATGGCGGTATTAGGCATGGGTAACGGCGCTGTATTTCAGCTCGTTCCACAACGCTTTCGCAAAGAAATTGGCGTAATGACGGGCCTAGTAGGCATGGCGGGCGGCGTGGGCGGCTTTTACTTGGCAGCCAGCTTAGGTTATTTTAAGCAGGCTACAGGCAGTTACCAAGCTGGTTTGATGATTTTTGCTGGGCTTGCGGTTTTTGCTACCATTGGTTTGATAGGCGTGAAAACTCGCTGGAGAACCACTTGGGGTAGCGCGACGGCGACGACTGCAAAAGTGTAATATTCTAAATATGCTACTTACCATTTTTACCAGCGTCAATCATGTCGCTTAAGTTTGAAATAGGTCAATCTAGCCTCACTGGGCCGCGAGAGCGTAACGAGGATTATATAGGTGTAGTCACGCCTGAGAATGAGCAGCTTAGCGTTAAAGGGGCACTTATTGCGGTGGCAGATGGCGTGAGCGGTAATGCGGGTGGTGGCGAAGCGAGTGAAATGACGGTGCGTACTGTCACTACTGATTATTACGCCACACCTGACACTTGGGAGCCACACACCGCTTTAGATAAAGTGATGACAGCAGCAAACCGCTGGCTCATTTCGCAAGCCAATGCCAACCGTGATTTAGCAGGCATGGCGACTACCTTATCACTCATTATTTTGCGTGGACGGCGCTATTATTTAGCGCATGTGGGCGATACGCGTATTTATTTGCTACGCAATGGCATGCTTAAACAACTCACTATTGACCATGTATGGGATAGGCCAGATATGCGCCATGTGCTAAAGCGTGCCGTGGGTTTAGATGCGCATCTAGCCGTTGATTTTGCCGAAGGCGCATTACAAGTAGGTGATGTGTTTGCATTGATGAGTGATGGCGCCTGGGAAACGCTGGGTGAAAAAGCCATTCAACAAGGTTTAAGCAAATTTAATAGCCCACAAATGGTGGCCGAACACCTCACCAAAACTGCACTAGATCAACAAAGCACTGACAATTCTACCGCCGTCATCATTAAAATTACCGAGTTAGGCGCAGACTCATTGAGCGAACGTATCGCAGGCGGCAAGCACTTGGCGCTGCCTCCAAAGTTGGGTGTTGGCGAGTTTATTGACGATTTTGAAGTGCTTGAAATTTTGCATGAATCGCGCGCCAGCTTGCTTTACAAAGTGCGTAAAACGGATACCAAACAATTGTTCGTACTTAAAACGCTACAGCCGCTTTTAGCTACAGATATGGAAAGCTGTAACGGTTTGCTCAACGAAGAATGGCTTGGCAAGCGCGTGGTATCGCAATACGTGCCGCAAGTGCTGCCATTATCCTTAGAAAAGCGTAGCAAATTATATTTTGTAATGAGCTGGCATGAAGGTGCGACCTTGCAACAACGCATAGATAGCGGCCATTATTTTACCGCCGCAGGCACGGCAAAAATCGGTATCGATATGCTCCGTGGCATCGGTGCACTGCACCGCTTAAACATTATTCACCGTGATATTAAACCTGCTAACATTCATCAAGCCAGCGATCAACGTTTGCGCTTGTTGGATTTAGGCGTGGCGTTAAGTGCTAGCAACACGGATAATGAACTTTTGCAAAACTCGGCAATACAAAATCCTGCTTTACAGAACCCAGGTACGCCAAGTTACATGGCACCAGAGCTATTTGATGGCGCAACAGCCAACCCGCAAACCGATATTTATGCAGCTGGTGTGACGCTGTATCATCTGCTAACGCGTAAATATCCTTATGGAGAGATTGAGCCTTTTCAACATCCAAAATTTAATGATCCAACGCCACTTACGCGCTATCGGCCTGACATACCCTATTGGCTTGAGAACATTGTGCTAAAAGCCGTAGCGCGCGATGCTGATAAGCGTTTTGAAACCGCAGAAGAAATGTTGCACGCATTAGAAGTGGGCGAGTTAAAACCACTGTTAGCACCAGCACGCACGCCTTTAATCGCACGCGCAAGGCTAGTTAAATGGCAATGGATTGCAATTTTTTCTATTATTATCAACATACTACTGGTTTATTTGCTAGTAGTTTCTTAAGTTTATTTTTTAAAGGTATACAGCATGAGTCGTTGGGTAAAGGTTGCACCGTTTGACGATATTCCAAAGTTAGGCGCACGCGTTGTACGTACTAAGAACGTCGAGATCGGCGTATTTCGCACTGAGGATGACCGCATTTTTGCCATTAATAATATGTGTCCACACAAAGCGGGGCCTTTGTCGCAAGGCATTGTGTATGGCGACAAAGTGGCTTGCCCATTACATTCATGGAAAATTAGTTTAGTAGATGGCAAAGCCGAAGAGCCCGATGTAGGTGAAACAGCGTGTTTTAATACCAAATTGGAAGATGGCTTTGTCTACTTGGAATTAAAAGATTGAGCACCGAGAATTTAATACCTGAGATTAAAGAAACCAAAAGCACGTGTTGTTACTGCGGTGTTGGTTGTGGCGTGATTATAGTATCCAAGATTGAAAATGGGCACGATAAGATTATTCACGTAAAAGGCGACCCCAAACACCCTGCCAACTTTGGTCGACTGTGTACCAAGGGTGCCACGCTACATTTATCAGCCAAGCTTGATAATCGCGCACTTTATCCCGAAATGCGTCTAACGCGAGAGGCAATACGCAAAAGGGTTTCGTGGGATACCTCATTAGATTATTTGACTGAAAAATTCGCACAAACCATTGAAAAATATGGGCCTGATTCTGTCGCGTTTTATATCTCTGGTCAATTACTGACTGAAGATTATTACGTGTTTAACAAACTGGCCAAAGGTTTGATTGGCACCAATAACGTAGATACTAACTCACGCCTATGTATGAGCTCAGCCGTCACTGGCTACAAAGCTACACTAGGTGCAGACGCCCCACCTGCCTGCTATGAAGACATTGATCATGCTGATTGTTTATTTATTGCAGGTAGTAATACCTCCTTTGCTCACCCAATTATTTATCGCCGTATTGAAGATGCCAAAGCCAAAAATCCTAATCTGAAAATAATAGTCGTTGACCCACGCAGAACTGATACCGCGCAAGCCGCGGATCTGCATTTAGCTATTTTACCTGGAACCGATGTAGCGCTGTTTAACGGCCTGCTGCATGTAATGCTGTGGGAAGGCTTGCTGGATATGGCGTTTATTAACGCACACACCAACGGCTTCGCAGAGCTAAAAGAAACGTTGCGCGAGTACACCCCAAAAATGGTAGCGGATATATGCGGTATTAAAGAAGCTGATATTATCCAGGCTGCCAAATGGTTTGGCAAAGGGCCAACGCTCAGCATGTATTGCCAGGGCCTAAATCAAAGCATTCATGGCACCGATAAAAACGCCGCGCTAATTAATTTGCACTTGGCCACAGGTCAAATTGGTAAATTGGGCGCAGGGCCACTCTCGCTTACGGGGCAGCCCAATGCAATGGGTGGGCGTGAAGTGGGTGGCATGGCCAATTTGTTATCGGGTCACCGCGACCTAAATAATGCAGCACACCGCGCTGAGGTGGCTAAGCTTTGGGGCGTAGAAAGTGTGCCTGCCAACCCAGGAAAAACTGCAATTGAGATGTTTGATGCAATAAAAAGCGGTGAGATTAAAGCCATTTGGATAGCCTGCACCAACCCTGCTCATTCCATGCCAGATTTAAATAACGTGCTAGAAGCCTTAAACAATGCCGAATTAGTCGTGGTGCAAGATGCGTTTAACAACACCGACACTTGCCAATATGCCGACGTATTGCTGCCTGCCAGCACTTGGGGCGAAAAAGAAGGCACCGTGACTAACTCCGAGCGGCGCATTACGCGCGTCAACTCTGCTGTAGCGGCGCCTGCCGAAGCGCGTCATGATTGGGCGATTATGGTGGACTTTGCGCAAAGGTTAGAGATGCGGTTATCTAAAAAATCTAATTTATTTCCTTACACAAGCACCGAACAAATCTTCAACGAACACGCTGAGACTACGCGTGGCCGCGACTTGGATATTACTGGCCTGAGCTATGCCCTGCTCACCCAACAAGGGCCGCAACAGTGGCCTTTTGTAGCGGGTGAAACGATTGGTAAAGCGCGTTTATACGCGGACGGCGTATTTCAAAAACCCGACGGCAAAGCACAGTTTGTCAACGCCGTTTACAAAGGCACGGCTGATAAAACCGATGCGCGCCATCCGCTACACCTAATAACAGGCCGTTTGCGTGACCAATGGCATGGCATGAGCCGTACTGGCAACGTTGCACAGTTATTTAACCATGCAGAAGAACCTGTGATACAAATCAGCGCCGACGATATGATGCGTCGCAACTTAAAAAATGGCGATATTGTTAAAGTACAAAATAAGCGTGGCAGCCTTGTACTGCCTGTGCAGATGAGCGACGAGGTGCAGCCCGCACAAACC
>JANLWF010000382.1:0-1854 GCA_031364385.1 Methylotenera sp. | reverse complement strand
TCTGCAATTGTTGCCATATTTTTGTTGTAAAAAGCCATTTCAGGCTCAATCTGATTGGCGACCCAGCCGTGTAGACTTAATCCGCGCGCTTTGATTGCCTCCACCGTGAGCAAGCTGTGGTTGATGCAGCCAAGCTTCATCCCTACCACCAATATCACGGGAATATTAAGCGCAGCGGGCAAGTCAGCCATGCTTTGTTGATTATTTAAAGGCACTAAAAAACCGCCTGCACCTTCCACAATGATTATATCTGCTAATTTTGACAAAGCCTGAAAAGCTTGTTTAATCACGTCGATTTTAATCTCAACCCCCACTTTTTCAGCTGCAATATGCGGCGCAACAGCCTCTTTAAAACTGTAAGGATTAATCAGCTCACGCGGTGCTTTTACATTGCTGGCTTCCTCTAGCCTTAGCACATCATCATTCACCCATTGTCCATTGACCAAATCGCCGCCTGCCGCCACTGGCTTCATGCCGATGACTCTATGGCCTTGTGCAACATAGTCACGAATGAGCTTACAGGCAACATAAGTTTTGCCGACGCCAGTATCTGTGCCAGTAACAAAAAATGCTTGCTTCATGCACGCTTTCTAAAAACTATCGGTGCAACGCCATCTTCCAAATACTGCTTAGACTCTGCTTTCCAAGCGTGTCCATAAATCACTTCAAACGTTGCTGGCAATTTACCTTGCGAGCGAAATTTCTCGTATTGTTGCGTTAAATTTTGCAAAAAGCCTTTACCCTGCAAGCCGCGCGCCCGACCTTGAGTAGCATTATGTGCGCCTATATTTTTTAGGTCTTTCATCACACTTTTGACATCATCGTAAGTCAGCGTGTAGTACTCTACATCCAGCACGGGTGCGCTAAACCCCGCCCTGGTGAGTGCATCTCCAATGTCGTGCATATCAATAAATCGACTGATATGCGTGTGGCCATTGCCAAGATTTATTTCATTAGTCGCGGTGCGCAGTTCTTTTAGCGTGTCTGGCCCAAAAGTGCTGAACACAAACAGTGCATTGGGTTGCAACACGCGTGCTGCCTCGCTAAACGCGCCGTCTAAATCATTACACCATTGTAGCGCGAGGTTTGACCACACCAAGCCCATGCTGGCGCTGGCGATTGGCAGATGTTCAATATCGGCACAAACGAGGCTGTTTTTGCCTAAAATTTTATGTAGAAATGGGCGTTGCGCATTGGTTTTTTGTAACATTCCCAATGCAATATCTAAAGAATAAACCTGTGCACTCCTAAATCTTTTTTGCAAACCAAAGCTGCCATGACCCGTGCCACAACCCGCATCCAGTATGGCTTTCGGCTTAATGTTTACCAAGTCCAATCTGCTTAACATTTCATCACGCACTAATTTTTGCAGCACGGCGGCGGCGTCGTACGTATTGGCGGCGCGGTCAAACGAGGCTCGCACGCGACCTTTATCAATGAAATATTTATCGGTGACCACTGCGTCCATTTGTATCAAGCTACGGGTTCTAAAAACTGATTTAGCGCTTCGATAAACTGCTCGGTATGCGATAAAAAAGGTGCGTGTGCGCTGCCTGCCATGACACGCAAATAGCCCATCGGCAGGTGTTGCATCATCCAATGCGCCGCTTGCACAGGGACGAGCGTATCGCGGTCCCCATGAATAAGCAGCGTGGGTTTGCGAATATTGGGGATTTCTGCGCGCAAATCAGCTTCTAGAAGTACGCGTAAAGCGCGTTGCAGCGTAGTTTGTGTGGGCGTTGGTTTGAGCTCAAAACTAGCGCGTAATTGTTTGATGGTGCGGCGTCTATCATCTGCCTGCATGCATTGCAATGTTAAAAACTGCAATATGGTGGCTTTGTAATCGTGATTGAC
>JANLWF010000357.1:0-2190 GCA_031364385.1 Methylotenera sp. | reverse complement strand
GCCATGTCCAAAATACAGCGTTTGTCATTGTGTTTGCCTCCAGCGCTTGAGTTGCTATTGAGTAATATAAAAGTGCGCGATAACACACAAGCCATGGCGGAAAGTCTTGCTGGTTTAGGCGGTGAGATTGACCTGATCGCGCCAAAGGTGGGAATTTTCTTGGGCAATATGGCACTAAGCGACCCGCGATTTACCGAGATGTACAGCATGGCAGAAGCAATCGGTGGTATTAGTGGTGCGCAAGGCGGCATATTGCCTGCGGCGGCCAATAGCACGGGTATGCACTTAATGGGCGTGATGCCAGCCACGCTAGGAATGCATGCTAGAGAGATGCTAGAGCAGCCACGTCGTGCATATTTGTTACTCAATATTGAACCGGAACTTGATTGCCAGCATGCAGCGCTCGCAAAAGCCGCGATGGCACAAGCAGAGTGCGTAGTCGCGCTGACCGCGTTTAAATCTGAAGCGCTAGAACATGCCGATGTATTACTGCCCATCGCACCGTTTACTGAAACTTCTGGTACGTTTACGAGCATGGAAGGGCGCGTGCAAAGCTTTACTGCTGCTTGCAAACCGCTTGGCGAATGTCGACCAGCATGGAAAGTGTTGCGCGTATTGGCCAACACATTGGGCTTAAAAGGTTTTGAGTTTGATAGTAGCGAACAAGTTAAGACAAAAATATTTAACGGCGAAAAGCCTTCTACGGTGGTGTGGCGTAGTTTAAATAATAATTTGAAAGAGTTGGTAGAAATCCAAGTTAATATTAAGCACGCTGGCTTGCAACGCATTGGCGAAGTTCCACAATATGAATCTGATCCAATTGTGCGCCGCTCGGCCTCACTGCAAAAAACTAAATATAATACTAAGCCAATGGCGCGTATGCGTGCCGAGCAGATGCAGGCTTTGGGTTTGGTGGAAGGCGAGACCGTATTGGCGAAGCAAGATAAGGGCAGCGCTTTGTTGCAAGTAAAGTTGGATAATCACGTGGCGATGGGCTGTGTGCGCGTGACAGCTTCACACGAGTGTTCTATAGGTTTGGGCGATTTGATGGGCGAGATTGCCATAGAAAAGTATGCAGTCGAAACTAGCCAGCAAGCGGAGACGATTGCCTAATGCAAATGCTGGCTAACCTATTAGGCAGCTGGTGGCCAGCGGTGCAGGTGACAGGCTGGACGCTGATTAAAATCATCGCCATCGTGGCACCGCTGATGATAGCGATTGCCTATCTAACGCTGGCAGAGCGTAAAGTGATTGGCTATATGCAGGTGCGTATAGGCCCAAATCGTGTCGGTTATTTTGGCCTATTACAGCCGATTGCTGACGGCGTTAAGTTATTGTTTAAAGAAATTATTTTACCTTCAGCTTCTAGCAAAACCTTGTTCTTTATTGGGCCGATATTAGCGATAGCGCCCGCTTTTGCGGCATGGGCGGTGATTCCATTTGATGGCACGAAGGTGCTGGCCAATATCGACGCGGGGCTACTATATATTTTGGCGATGACTTCAGTCGCAGTTTACGGCGTGATTATTGCGGGCTGGGCATCTAATTCTAAATACGCGTTTTTAGGCGGTTTACGTTCAGCCGCGCAAATTGTCAGCTACGAAATAGCCATGGGCTTTGCGCTGGTGGGCGTGCTCATGTGCGCAAACTCACTTAACCTTGGTAAAATTGTCATGGGGCAAAGCGGCGGTTTTTGGCATTGGTATTTTATTCCGCTATTTCCGCTGTTTATAGTGTATTTTATCAGCGCGGTGGCCGAGACCAATCGCGCGCCGTTTGACGTAGCCGAAGGTGAGTCTGAAATCGTCGCAGGCTTTCATGTGGAATATTCTGGCATGGCGTTTGCGATATTTTTCTTGGCAGAATACGCCAATATTTGGCTAGTGTGCGCGCTAGCCGCCACTATGTTTTTAGGCGGCTGGCTATCTCCTGTACCGTTTTTGCCTGATAGCATTTTTTGGTTTTTAGGCAAAATGTGCTTTTTGGTGTTCTTCTTTTTATGGTTTAGGGCGACTTTTCCGCGCTATCGGTACGATCAAATCATGCGTCTAGGCTGGAAAATATTTATACCAATTACCTTGGTGTGGATTATATTTGTCGGCGCAATGATGCAAACCCGTTGGGAATATTTGTTCCATTAATGATGCTGAAATCTATTACAAATACGCTAAGTAGTTTGATGTTGTGGGA
>JANLWF010000349.1:0-2786 GCA_031364385.1 Methylotenera sp. | reverse complement strand
CACCCAGCCACCACCACGCACAGCCGCATCACGGCAGAAGCGAGGGCAGAAGCGGGCATTAATGATAACTTGGTGCGTATTGCGGTGGGTTTAGAGCATGTGGATGATTTAAAAGCGGATTTAAGGTTTTAATTGAAGATTTACAGAGGGAAGCTATCTTGCCTACCTAAGACATTTCAGGGAGAGTAGTAATGAACACAAAATCAAGCGCTTTAAGCTTAGATTTGTTATCAGTAAAAAGCAGAAAATTAGCCACCGTCCTTTACCGATGGGAGGAGTTATTACAGAAACACTTTCACCTGAATGTTGAAGCACAAACCATCATGTATTTTCTGCATGTGGCCTCACAGACAGAACCCGTAGATATAACTAGCGTGGGCAAGGTAATGGGTTTATCCAAAGCCGCTTGCTCGCGTAACTTCTACAGGTTATCTGTGGGCTTGCGTGGTGGTAACGAGGGTTTAGGCTTATTGCAATATCAAGATGACCCTATGGACATCCGCAGGAAACTCTTGACGCTTACCGATAAAGGCACTCAGGCTGCTCGGGAGCTTACCGACTTTATCTCTAGCCAAGTAGAAAGGGTGAATCAAAGTACCATTTAAATCCAAATTCGGGTGGGCAACGAGCTCGTATAGGGCGCAATAGCTTGCGTATTGCGCTGTAAGAAATATCCCAGTTTCGGCGTATTACGTTGCACTAATACGCCCTACAAAAGCACACGCCCTGCAAGCTAATACCCATGCGCCTCCTAGAGCATTATTTTTTAATTAAAATCTTTAACTAAAATCTTCTTTCAACGATTCCAGAAGTGGGATGTGCAAAAACTTTTGTTTGCACACCAATCACATCATCGTCACGGTGTGCAATAAACCCATTTGCACACCCTACAGCGCGACAAAATGCGTGTTTTGCGGGTGTAAACGTGCTAAAATTTGTGCGTTAAATAACTATAAAACTCTCTCGAAAAACACTTAATTTCCATAAAAAACTTTAGAAGAAATTCTGTAAGAAATTTAAGCTGAGTAACATAAATAGAAATCATCGACGGAAGTAATAATGGATAAACCACCAGCAAGCAATTCACCCGACCAGTTCGCCAAAGAAACGCTACCGATTTCGCTAGAAGATGAGATGCGTAGAAGCTATCTCGATTACGCCATGAGCGTAATCGTGGGTCGTGCCTTGCCCGATGTGCGAGATGGCTTAAAACCCGTGCATAGGCGCGTGTTGTTTGCCATGCACGAACTAAGCAATGACTACAACAAGCCGTATAAAAAATCGGCGCGTATTGTGGGCGATGTGATTGGTAAATACCATCCGCATGGCGATACCGCGGTGTATGACACCATTGTGCGTATGGCGCAAGATTTAAGCTTGCGTTACATGCTGGTGGATGGGCAAGGCAACTTCGGCTCGGTGGATGGCGACAACGCGGCGGCGATGCGTTATACCGAGATCCGCATGAGTAAAATCGCACACGAATTATTAGCCGATATTGACAAAGAAACCGTCGATTTTGGCCCTAACTACGATGGTAGCGAGCATGAGCCGCTGATTATGCCAGCGCGCATTCCAAACCTGCTGATTAATGGTAGTAGCGGCATTGCGGTGGGTATGGCGACGAACATTCCGCCGCACAATTTGAATGAAGTACTAGACGCGTGTTTTGCGCTGCTAAAAGACCCTGAAATGGGCATCGAAGAGCTGATTGAGTTGGTGCCTGCACCCGATTTCCCAACGGCAGGCATTATCTATGGCACGGTTGGCGTAAAAGAAGGCTATCGCACTGGGCGTGGACGCGTGGTGATGCGCGGTCGCACACACTTTGAAGACATGGACAAGTCTGGTGGTCGCCAAGCTTTGATTGTGGACGAACTGCCGTACCAAGTGAACAAAAAAACTTTCGTTGAGAAAATTGCAGAACTCGTCAACGAGAAAAAAATCGAAGGCATTTCTGATTTGCGCGATGAATCAGATAAGTCTGGCATGCGCGTGGTGATTGAGCTGAAACGCGGCGAAGTGCCAGAAGTGGTGCTAAATAATCTATATAAACAAACGCAGCTGCAAGACACGTTTGGCATGAACATGGTGGCCTTGTTAGACGGTCAACCACGCTTGTTGAACTTGAAACAAATGCTAGAAGCGTTTTTACGTCATCGCCGCGAGGTCATCACGCGCCGTACTGTGTTCGAGCTGAAAAAAGCCCGTGCGCGCGGCCATGTGTTGGAAGGCTTAGCGGTTGCGCTGGCCAATGTGGATGAGATGATTGCGTTAATTAAAGCTGCGCCAACACCGCCAGAAGCCAAAGTGGATTTGATGGCGAAAATTTGGAAATCGCCAGTGGTGGAGGAAATGTTGAAACGCGCTGCGATGGAAGCGTCACGTCCAGAAGGTTTGTCAGTTGATTTTGGTTTAACGCCAAGCGGTTATTGTTTAAGCGATGTTCAAGCGCAAGAAATCTTGCAAATGCGCCTGCAACGTTTAACAGGTTTAGAACAAGACAAAATTGTTACCGAATACAAAGAGGTAATGGATATTATTGCCGATTTGCTGAATATTTTAGCCACGCCATCGCGCGTGACGACGATTATCACCGATGAGCTGACCGAAATTCGCAAACAATTTGGCGACAAGCGCCGCAGCGAGATTGTGGCAAACGCACAAGATTTATCCCTAGAAGATTTAATCACGCCGCAAGATGTGGTGGTTACGCTATCGCATACGGGTTATGTGAAATCGCAACCGCTTGATGAGTATCGTGCGCAACGTCGCGGTGGCCGTGG
>JANLWF010000342.1:0-7699 GCA_031364385.1 Methylotenera sp. | reverse complement strand
TCTTTTTCAAGCGCACTCAGTTTTTCTGCGTTACGGGCATTGCCAATGACTCCATAGCCACTTGCAATGAATTTTCTCACAGTCGCTTCTCCAATGCCAGAAGAAGCACCGGTAACGATTGCGACGCGCGAATAGCCATTGGGCAATTTAGTTTTTACATCGGCCATAAAGCTTCTCCTTCGTGATGTGGATAAATCAAAGCTTGGTCATTGTAAATTTCGTGACCAATGTGGCAACCGCATATTATCAGGAAATTGGATAGCTGAACTTGTGTATGATGAGTTATTTGGTTAAGTCTTAAGTAAATTAGTGGAGTTTTATAAAATGAGTCAAACAGATCTATTTAAAAGCTTTGGTGCTCCATTGGCAAATTCCAGACGGTCTTGGGGGGCTGTTAGAGCTGATGGCGTGGTTTTTCTTCGTGTTTGGCAAAATGAAACGCTTAAAATTCAAGGGAAAATATTCATTAAGCTGACTCATCTTGAGTATTTTCAAAATCACGACCCAAATAACAGTGGATATCTCAAAAGACTGAATCACGTAAGTATGGTTGAAGATGGTGCAACTACATACATGATTATGTGTGAACCCAAAGATGTGAACGATACGCCAAGAACAATCAAAAGTTTTAATAGTAGGGAATTGTTTCTTGGTGGGCAAATGTTAAAAATTGATGGTGATACATGGCTGGAAATGAAAGCTCGAGTACCTGTTGAGAATGTAAGATTGTAGCGTTCAAACAATAACTAAACCTTCTAAGTATATAAGAAAAATGCCAATAACACCATTCCATCTTTTAGCCGCAACGCCATTAAAGGCGATTTCTCCTCGAGCATTTAGTTGGAGTGTATTTGCATTGGTAAATGTTGTTATTGATGTTGAGCCTATCTCTTACTTTATTATTACTCTGAATCCAGCACATCGGTTTTTCCACACAATTATTGGTGCGACATTGATTGCAGTGTTATGCGCTACTTATGGTCGAAGGTTTTGCGAAATAGCCATTGGAATCTGGAATGATGAGATTAAAAGTAAATGGCTTACATCTGATGTCGACATTAGTAAAACAGCAGCATGGAGTGGTGCTTTAATTGGTGCTTGGTCGCATCTTTTGCTAGACAGTTTCATGCACGATGACATTAAGCCGCTAAGCCCTTTTTCTGATCAGAATATTTTATTGGGGATGATGCCAATAGCAACGCTACATACTATTTGCCTTGCTTCTGGGTTGATAGGTTTGGTAGCGATGTTTTTGTTGAATAGTAAATCAAGTGCTAAAACGAAAGCCAATCAAAGAAAGGTGAGAAAGTGAAAATACTTAAGAATGTTTTTTGGTCTTTGGCGCCATTACTGACATCTATCTTTATCCTCATTTTATGGGGGCTTTTATTTGGAACCTTTCGCAGTGCCTTCGATTTTCCATGGGGAAACAATGGGCAAGATTTCAGTGCTACTACTTGGAAGCAATTAGCAATATTTAATGGCGTTCAATTCATTTTCATCTTGTGTCTTTTTCTTGCAACCATTTATGTATATAACTGGTGTCGTACTAAAGCCTCTATTTCAGGAAACCAACGCTGGTGGCACTTACTTCTAATAAGTATTAGTTGGATGTTTTTTTGCATTATTGCAACTGGGTTTGCTAATTTTGCTTGTTGCCCTGGCATGATTCCTCAGGTTTTTAATTATTTATGGTGGTTGACTAATCCAGAATTTATATTTTTTTATGCCTTAGGTCAGATTTATCTGGTTGTAAAAATAAAAAACACAATCAAAAAAGTAGAATTAGTCTAAATGATAAATCGATTAGAGCATATGTTGAAAAAATGGAATGCACCAATCCCTAGAATGATGGAAGACTCAAATGGGGACGAATATCAGTTCTATAAAGAGGCAAATGGGCATGGTTAGGTGAAAATTATAAATCACCAAGAAGCTGAGATTCATACTGAAACTGGCGTGCGAATGTACATATTTTTCAAAGGATTGCGGTTAAAACAATTCGAATAACTTAAGGAATTAGCATGAATTCAAGGAAAGGCTTGCTGATGCGGGTGGGAATAGATCAAGCATTTGGTGGTTACAATGCGCCAATTAACCCAATTACAAATGACTATATGTATATGCCTATTCCGCAAGGAGTGGATAACTTTAAGTCAGGAATGCGAACATCGTATGATGATCTTTTGCCGCGCTTTGTTACATGGTGCCAGAAGAACGATACGCAAATAGAATTTCCCCTAAAGCTCAATAACATCAGCACTCACCTAGATCCTGATTTTGACCATGCGACTTATGGCGATCAAGGTACAGGGCGAGGTCTAAGGGTTGGTGAACTTAAAAAAGGTGATTTCATAGTATTTTTTGCTAGTTTTAAGCCAATCAGTAAATGCGACCATAAGCTCATCTACGCACTTTACGGCATTATGGTTGCGGATAAGGTGCTGAAAGTAATGGATATGCCTGAAAGTGATCTTCATAAAAATGCACACACCCGCATCAATAATATGAATAAAGATCATTTAGTGGTTTTTGCTGATCCAAACCTTTCAGGGCGATTTAATCGCGCCATCCCCATAGGTGAATTTCGAAACGGTTCATATAGAGTAACAAAAGAAACGCTAGATGCATGGGGTAATATTGGGGTTAAAGATGGATTCATTCAGAGAAGCGTTTGTCCCCCGTGGTTCACTAAGCCAGAACAATTTCTTACATGGCTCAGTATTCAACAAGTTGACCTTATTAACGGCAATTGGAATTAGGATTCAATGATGAAATGTGGTGTTAAAAGTAAATCAGACATCTTTGAAAATAAAAAATATCAAGACTTGAGCGGGTGGAATGTAGTTTTGCTTGAGGAATTAAAAATCAGGCTTCAAGGGCACTATTATGATGAAGTTTACGTTTATACCTTAGCCACAACAAGAATGGACAAAAAGACCCATACTGTTCGTCATATGGGTAGCGGTCCAAATCTAGAAGGCAGTCTTACAACACTTTGCACTTGCAAGCATAAAATGAGGCAAGACCAAAAAGGAGATTGGCAAGGCAAATGGATACTTGGTTTAACTTCAAGAGATAGAAGTAAAGGCTTTGATGGCAAACATTACCCATTTTATCTGATGAAAGTTGAGCGAAGCTTTGATTCTCAAAAGGAAATATTTGGATATTTGGAGCAGAATGACCCTTGCGCCTTGCGCAGCAAGAATGCTGTGAAAAATCGCTTGGGTGATATTTTTGAGCCAATTAGTAAATGCTCGGATCCTCTTGATCCGAAAATGTATAAAACACTGCACAAAAATCATTCTCATGGGGAAAATGATTCCATAGGTTGGCATAGTGATATTGTTTATCATGGTAGATCTGTTCCATTACTTGTGGGAGAAAAAAATAATACTTTTGTGTGGCCACAGCCAATGATCAGATTTATCAAAGATAGAGGTATTGGCTACCTGAAGCTGCGCTTGGGTGATCTTTTAGAAAAGTTATTAGAAGATAATAAAATCTAAAATAAGCATATCTTACTGATACGATTTTGTGAAATAAGAACTGGGTTTTGATATGCATGCTTGTTTGAGCCAAAAAGTGTAGTTTTGTGCATTAAATTTTGATCCATTAACTATAATATTTAAATATTTTATTCAATACGTTACTGAATTTTTAATGGGTCAATGTATTTTGCATTTGATGGCTTCAGCCTTAAATTCGGCTGTATATCTGATGCCCTTCATTTTTAACTCTCCGTTCCAATTTCGACATTATGATGTGTCTATTGAAGCGGGTGAAGTCCAGCAATGACAGTTTAGTAACTTATTAAGCATATGCCTTAAATTTTTTTAGGACGAGATTAGGACACGGAAAGCTAGAAAGACAAAAGGCTTACAGAGATTAAACTGTAAGCCTTTGTTTTATATGGTGCGCCCAAAGAGATTCGAACTCCTGACCCCTTGGTTCGTAGCCAAGTACTCTATCCAGCTGAGCTATGGGCGCTTTAATTTTTTACTTAAATTGCAAAGTAGAATTATACCTCAAATCGCGAGGTTTTTGGCGGAGAACGAGGGATTCGAACCCTCGATACAGGGTTAAGCCCGTATGCTTCCTTAGCAGGGAAGTGCCTTCGACCACTCGGCCAGCTCTCCGTTTTATAACTTTGCTTTACCAATTACAAGGGCGCGATATTACGCGATTCGCCCTTATAAATCAATCAAAAGTCAGCTTATGCAGTAACTTAGTTACCTTCTAATTCAAAAGCTTTGTGCAATACTCTTACTGCTAGTTCCATATATTTTTCTTCGACCACCACCGCAATTTTGATTTCACTGGTCGAGATCATCTGTATGTTAATACCTTCTTCTGCCAGCGTGCGAAACATTTGGCTGGCAATACCGACGTGAGAGCGCATGCCTACACCCACTACAGCCACTTTTGCAATTTTGTCATCGCCAATAATTTCGCGCGCTTTAATAAAGTTTTGCACTTTATCACGCAAAATTGCTAAGGCTTTGCTCATCTCATTTTTATGTACAGTGAAGGTAAAATCAGTCGCGCCATCTGCCCCCGTATTTTGAATAATCATATCGACGTCGATATTGGCTTCTGCAATTGGGCCTAAAATTTGATAGGCAATGCCTGGCGTATCGGGTACGCCTAATACTGTGATTTTGGCTTCATCGCGGTTAAACGCAATGCCTGAAATAATCGGTTCTTCCATGTTGTTGTCCTTACTTGCTTCTTCAAATGTAATAAGAGTGCCGTCACCTTCATCTTCAAAGCTGGAAAGCACACGTAGTTTTACTTTATATTTGCCCGCAAATTCTACCGAGCGTATTTGTAATACTTTGCTGCCTTGTGATGCCAGTTCTAGCATTTCTTCAAAGGTAATCGATTTTAAGCGACGCGCTTCTGGTACTACGCGCGGGTCAGTCGTATAAACGCCATCTACATCAGTGTAGATTTGGCATTCTTCCGCCTTTAATGCGGCTGCAAGCGCCACGCCGGTGGTGTCAGATCCGCCACGGCCAAGCGTAGTGATGTTGCCAAACTCATCAGCGCCTTGAAAGCCAGCCACCACCACCACATAGCCATCATTTAAATCTTGCTTAATATTATGCTCGTCAATGTCTAAAATTCGCGCTTTGGTATGCGCGTTATCAGTCAAAATTTTCACCTGCGCGCCTGTGTAACTTTTGGCTTTAATGCCCAGCTCCATCAGCGCGAGTGCGGTTAAGCCAATCGTCACTTGCTCACCAGTGGATATGATGACGTCTAATTCACGTGTGTCAGGCTCTGGCATAATTTCTTTGGCTAGTGCGATAAGCTTATTAGTCTCGCCCGACATGGCCGAAACTACCACCACCACTTGATGCCCCATTGCCTTGTAACGCGCCACACGTCTTGCGACATTGCGTATGCGCTCAGGATTTGCTACGGATGTACCACCATATTTTTGTACGATTAATGCCATTTTTTACTCTTAAAAATCACTCGTTAAAGTTTACTATTCACCCAGACTTTTACACTGGTCAGCGCTTTCGGCAATTGGCTTGCATCCGTGCCGCCTGCCATTGCCATGTCTGGCTTACCGCCGCCTTTTCCGCCTACTTGTTGCGCGACAAAGTTAACCAAATCACCTGCTTTAATTTTAGCAATTAAGTCACTGGTAACGCCAGCGGCCAAGCTCACTTTGCCGTCATTCACACTTGCAAGCACAATTGCAGCGGTTTTTAGCTTATCTTTGAGCTTATCCATGGTTTCACGCAATGTGTTTGCATCTGCGCCTTCTAGCATGGCTGCGAGCACTTTTACGCCATTTATTTCAACCGCTTCTGCTGTTAAATCATTGCCTTGAGATGAAGCCATTTTTGATTTTAAACGCGCCAACTCTTTCTCTAGCACTTTTGCATGGTCAGACAATTGTGCGACTTTATTGGCAAGCTCGCTAGTAGGCACTTTTAAATCACTCGCCAGTTGGTTGATTAAGGTTTGCTGTGCGTTAACCAGCTTCAACGCGCCATTGCCTGTGGTGGCTTCTACACGGCGCACACCAGCGGCCACGCCGCTTTCAGCATAAATTTTAAACAGGCCAATGTCACCAGTGCGGCTGACATGCGTACCACCGCACAGCTCTGTCGTGCTGCCAATATCCAGCACGCGCACAATCTCGCCATATTTTTCGCCAAACAACATCATCGCGCCCGTTTGTTTGGCGGCTTCAATATCCATCAATCGCGCTTGTGTTGCGGCGTTGGCGAGTATTTCTGCATTCACAATCGCCTCCACTTTGGCAATCTCGTCATCCGTCATCGGCGCATTGTGCACAAAGTCAAAACGTGTTTTTTCTGTATCAACCAAGCTGCCTTTTTGTTGCACATGCTCGCCCAATACTTCGCGCAAAGCTTTGTGCATGAGGTGTGTGGCAGAATGGTTACGCATAGATGCTCCGCGTGAAGTCATGTCTACATTGGCCTTCACGGCATCGCCAACGTTCAATATGCCTGTTTTTAACACGCCATGATGCCCAAAAACCGCCGCTTGAATTTTTTGCGTATCTTCAACGGCGAATATGCCATTTTCAGATTTCAACACACCATTATCACCAATTTGGCCGCCAGATTCTGCGTAAAATGGTGTGGTATCGAGTACAACAATGCCTATATCGCCTTCATTCATGCGGCTTACAGGCGTGCTGTTTTTATAAAGCGCCAACACTTTGGCTGTCGTTTCTAAGGTTTCATAACCTTTAAAATCAGTGCCAGCGCCGCTATATTCAACATTGGTTGCGCCTTTAAATTTACCTGCCGCACGTGCCTGGTCTTTTTGGCGCGTCATCGCGGCATAAAATTGATTCTCATTAACAAACAGTTGGGGGCTTAACACCTGCGTTGACGTTTTATGGTCTTTATCAACAGTTGAATTTTGCTTTTCATTCTTGGTAATAGTTCTTTCACGGCATATATCTGCAGTCAAATCAAATGGAAAGCCATATGTATCATGTAGTTTGAAAGCTAAATCTCCGCTTAGCTCAGTCTTCCCTTCTTTTTGAAGCGAATCTAGCTCTGCTTCAAGAATTTTCATGCCATTTTCAATGGTTTCAAAGAATCTATATTCTTCCAGCTTAAGAATGCTGGTAATACGCGCTTGCTCAGTTTTTAGCTCTGGGTACGCGCCACCCATTTCATTAGCTAAATCGGCCACTATGCTATGGAAGAATGCTTTGCGCGCGCCTAGTTTGTAGCCATGGCGAATGGCGCGGCGGATGATGCGGCGTAGCACGTAGCCGCGGCCTTCATTGCCAGGGATTACGCCGTCGGCGATTAAAAAGCTGCAAGCACGAATATGGTCGGCTAAAACTTTTAAACTTGGACTGCTTAAATCTGTGGTTTTGGTTTCGCGCGCGGCAGCAGTAATTAACGTGGTAAAAATATCTATTTCGTAATTGGCGTGTACATGCTGCAACACAGCAGATAAGCGCTCTAAGCCCATACCAGTATCCACGCTGGGTTTTGGCAGTTTGTGCATTACACCCGCTTCGTCGCGGTTAAACTGCATGAACACGTTGTTCCAGATTTCGATAAAGCGGTCACCGTTTTCGTCCGCGCTGCCTGGCGGGCCGCCAAAGTGGTGGTCGCCGTGATCGTAAAAAATCTCGGTACATGGTCCGCACGGGCCTGTATCGCCCATCATCCAAAAATTATCCGAT
>JANLWF010000334.1:0-14354 GCA_031364385.1 Methylotenera sp. | reverse complement strand
CACCCACATTACTACAATCAGATCGCGCACATGCACCCGACGCCCACGCCAAGCCATGCACTTTAGAGCTGGCACGCAGCGTTTTAGCCATCGAAGCGCATGAAATTAGTGCTTTGGCGGCACGATTAGACGCTAATTTTGAAGCGGCAGTGCAGCTCATTTTACATTGCCAAGGCCGTGTTGTGGTGAGCGGCATGGGTAAATCTGGACACGTGGGCGGGAAAATCGCCGCAACTCTTGCCAGCACGGGCACACCAGCCTTTTTTATGCACCCTGCCGAGGCCAGTCATGGCGATCTTGGTATGATTACTGCGGGCGACATAGTGATTGCGCTTTCAAACTCTGGTGAGAGCGATGAGCTGCTGAATATCGTACCCACCATTAAGCGCCTAGGTGCAAAAATTATCAGCATTACTGGTGCGAAAAACTCAACTTTGGCTAAAGAATCTGATGTGCATTTAAGTGCTGAAGTATCGCAAGAGGCTTGCCCATTGGGTTTATCGCCCACTGCCAGCACAACTGCTGCGCTGGCGCTTGGCGATGCGCTGGCAGTATGCGTACTAGATTTGCGCGATTTTTCGGCCGAAGATTTTGCGCGTTCGCACCCTGGCGGCAAAATAGGCAGGCGCTTATTGGTGCGGGTGAAAGATATTATGCGCACTGGCAATGCAATACCTAGCGTTAGGCATGATGAATTATTATCTGTCGCTTTAACCGAAATGACCGAAAAAGGTTTGGGTCTGACCGCTATTGTGAATGAGGCAATGCAGCCCATTGGCGTGTTTACCGATGGCGATTTACGTCGTACCTTTGCCAAGGGTATTTATACTAACAGCGCCAAAATTAGCGATGTCATGCACGCTAACCCCAACACCATTCACGCCAACCAAATGGCGATTGAAGCAGTAGAAATAATGGAGCAAAAAAAGATTAACGGCTTGCTGGTGGTGGATGACACAGGCAAGCTGATAGGCGCATTTAATATGCACGATATACTCAAAGCGAAAGTAGTGTAATGACCGATTTAAAAATTGAAATCTCAGAAAATGTTCTAGCGCGCGCCAAAAAAATTAAATGTGTTATTTTTGACGTGGACGGCGTGATGACCGATGGCGGCCTTGGCATTGGTGACGATGGGCAAGAGTATAAAAACTTTCATAGCTTAGATGGTTTAGGCATGAAGTTGCTCAAAAAAACGGGTGTTGAGATGGCGATTATTACTGGCCGTACTTCAAATGTTGTCAAGCAACGCGCAGAAACCACAGGTATCGCACATTTTTACCAAGGCGTAGAAGATAAACTAGAAGCCTTTAACGATTTACTGCAAAAAATGCATTTACAAGCGGATGAAGTGGCTTTTATGGGCGATGACGTAGTAGATGCGCCCGCCATGCTGCGCTGCGGCTTAGCGCTTACTGTGCCCTCTGGCCACCGTTTACTAAAACCGCATGCGCACTACATTACGGTAGCGCCCGCGGGGCGCGGTGCAGTACGTGAGGTGTGCGAGCTGATTATGCAGGCGCAAGGCACGTTTGATGCGCAGATGGCGCAGTTTTTTAAGTAATTGATTCTTAGGCAGCTATGATTGCACGTTCTGCCCTATTTTTTCCGCTAGTGTTAGCCGTTGCGCTAGCGATCATTACGTTTTGGATTAATCTTACTGTGGAGCAGCAAGGCCCTAAAATTGATGGTAGCACTCGGCATGACCCTGATTATACGATGAATAATTTTGTCACCTCACAAACCGATGTCACTGGAAAATTGCGCTATGTTTTGGCCGCAGCCGAGATGGTGCACTACCCAGATGACGACAGCACGGTGTTGCAACGGCCACGTTTTACGCAATACGCAACCAATAAGCCTTATACTCAAATAGAAGCACTGCGTGGTTATGTTTCTAGCAATGGCGAGGAAATTGTGCTGGTTGATAATGTAAAAGTAGTACGTCAAGCGTTTGAAGGTAAAGGCGAAATGCAAGTGTTGACTGAGAGATTGATTATTCTCCCTAAGCAAGATTTAGCAAAAACCGACAGCCCAGTGGTGATTAAACAAGCACCAAAAACCGTCATACACGCCACGGGCATGGTGTTTGATAAGAAAAAGCAAACCATCAAATTATCTAAGAGAGTGAAAGTACATTACGAGCGGCCTACTGGTGTTAAATCTAAAGTGGCTAAACCTGCCATTAAGAAACCAGCAATTAAACAGCCAGCTCTTAAGAAAAAACGTTAGCAAAACCTTTAAAAAAGGCTATAAGTAAAACCATACGGAGTAAAAAATGAACAACCTATTTCGCACCAGCTTGTTATGCATGGGCTTTTGTATCAGCCTGTGTACTCACTTAGACGCGTTCGCCGAGGCGGCTGACCGCGACAAACCTATTGAGCTTGAAGCCGATAGCGTCACCGTTAATGACGCTAAAAAAACCAGCACCTATACTGGCACGGTTATTTTAACGCAAGGCACTCTCATCATCCACGCCGATAAACTCATTGTGCGCGAAGATAAAGAAGGCTTTCAACACAGCACCTCTACAGGCAACCCGACCACATTCAAGCAAAAACGTGAAGGCAAAAATGAATATATGGAGGGCAGCGCGCAGCGCATTGAATACGATGGCCGCATGGATAAGGTGCAGTTATATACGCGTGCTTGGGTAAAGCGTGGCGAAGATATTGTACATGGCGACTACATTAGTTACGACGCCAATGCTGAATATGCTGAAGTGATTGGCGGCGTTAAATCTGAGGGCGGCGGTTCTGGTCGTGTGAAAGCCATTATTCAGCCCAAAAATAAACCAGCGCCTAAGCCAGACGCGCCAAAATCAGATACACCAGCTGCATCCAGCTCAGCTCCTGGTATTACAAAAAATTTAAGATTATCCAATCAGCTTGAACCTCAACCAAACTAGTAAAAATTAATAAGTTTAAAAACATGAGCGAACTCATTGTAGAAAATTTACGCAAATCTTACAAAGCGC
Organism: Methylotenera sp.; assembly: GCA_031364385.1. GTDB lineage: Bacteria > Pseudomonadota > Gammaproteobacteria > Burkholderiales > Methylophilaceae > Methylotenera_A. The sequence goes on along the minus strand of JANLWF010000334.1, from coordinate 11,374 downwards.
GCACCGTGGTGCACGATATTTCCCTGCAATTAAAAAGCGGTGAAGTGGTGGGTTTGCTCGGTCCCAATGGCGCAGGTAAAACTACCAGCTTTTATATGATGGTGGGTTTAGTGCCACTGGATGCAGGCCGCATTATATTAGATGGCAAAGAGTTAAGTCACCTACCTATTCACAAGCGCGCCCGTATGGGGCTGGCCTATTTACCGCAAGAGCCTTCTGTTTTTCGTAAACTCACAGTAACTGAAAATATTATGGCGGTACTAGAACTGCAAGACCTGAGTGAAGAAGAAATGCATAAGCAATTAGAATCACTATTAATGGAATTACACATCGTGCATATTCGCAATAATACAGCGGTAAGTTTATCTGGTGGCGAGCGCCGCCGCGTAGAAATTGCACGCTGTTTAGCGACTAACCCTAGCTTTATTTTATTGGATGAACCGTTTGCGGGCATTGACCCGATTGCCGTATTAGATATTCAAAAAATTATTCGATTTTTAAGCGCTAAAAATATTGGCGTGTTGATCACTGATCACAACGTGCGCGAGACGCTGGGCATTTGCGATAGAGCTTACATTGTGAATGACGGCAGTGTATTTGCCTCTGGTAAGCCAGCAGAAATTGTGAATAATGAAGCGGTGCGCGAAGTGTATTTAGGTAAAGACTTTAGATTGTAATTTAAGCCATGAAGCAAAATCTACAGCTCAGAATTTCGCAAAACTTAACGCTTACGCCGCAGTTGCAGCAATCTATTCGCTTGCTTCAGCTATCGTCGCTCGAGCTCAACCAAGAGCTGGATGTCATTCTGCAAGAAAACCCACTGTTAGAGCTGGTGGACGGTGATAACCCTGACGCGGATTTAGACGATGAACTTGCGCCGCCAGAACAGAGCAATGGCGCAGATGCCGAGCAAATCGGAGCTGATGGTGAATCCTCGCAATTGGATAGCGATGATTTTGATACTTTTAGTAATCTGGATTATCAAGCTCTAGATTCTAAAGACAGTACCAATACCACGCCAGAAACCTCGCCGCTTGAAGCGCCTCAAGAAATAGCTAATCAGCAAGATGATTTCTCCGCCACCGATTTTGATGAAGATTATGAAGAATACGGCAGCGCCAGCAGTTGGGATGAAGGCAGCAGACAAAATAATAATGACGATGATGACGGCGATTATTCGCGTCAAGAAATCGTACCTGAAAGCTTGCGCGAGCATTTATTAAGTCAATTAAAGCTCATGCCACTATCACAGCGCGACCAAAACCTAGTGCTTTTACTCATTGATAGTATTAACGAAGATGGCTACCTAGAAGAATCTTTGGAGCAGCTGGCAGAGTCTCTCCCATTAGAACTTGAAATAGAATTAGTCGAGCTGCAAACCGCGCTTAAACTTATTCAACACCTAGACCCACCTGGCATGGGTGCGGTTAACCTGCAAGAGTGCATCCTATTACAACTCAATCTACTGCCCAAAGAGACCGAATATTTGCATCTCGCCAAAAATTTAGTCGAGCAATATTTGCCTGTGTTAGCCAATAAAGATTTTGTTAAGTTACGCAAACTGCTCAATTGCGATGAAATTGCCCTAAAAGGTGCGCACACACTTATTAAACAACAAAATCCACGCCCTGGTAGCAATTATGCACAGTTAAGTAAAGATCACTTTATTCAGCATGAGGTGCTCATTAAAAAAGTAAAAGGTATTTGGATTGCCACCTTAAACGACGGCGTTGTGCCTAAACTGCGCATTAATCAACTATATGCGGATATTTTGAAGCGCAACCGCGAAAACTCCAACCAATATTTGCAAACGCAAATGCAAGAAGCCAAATGGATGATTAAAAATATTCAGCAGCGTTTCTCCACTATTTTGCGCGTATCTCAAGCGATTGTTGACCGTCAACGTAACTTTTTTGAGCACGGTGAAGTCGCCATGCGGCCATTGGTTTTACGCGAAATTGCTGACGAGCTTGAGTTGCACGAATCCACCATTTCACGCGTTACCACACATAAGTATATGCTTACGCCGCGCGGCGTTTTTGAGCTTAAATACTTTTTTGGCAGCCATGTCGCCACCGATGCAGGCGGCTCAGCCTCGGCCACTGCCATCCGTGCGCTGATTAAACAAATGGTGGGCAGTGAAAATGTAAAAAAACCCTATTCTGACAATCAATTTACCGATATTTTAGCCAAACAAGGCATTATCGTGGCGCGTAGAACCATCGCAAAATACCGCGAATCACTGAATATTCCACCAGCGAATTTAAGAAAATCACTATAAGAATCTGTTTCAGATTCTAAATTGAATCTCGTCATTACAATTGCAAACCTCGTTCATTTAGCCAAAATTCTAAGCAATTAAAAGTTAAAGTCGTATTCTTAAACGAGAGTCAGCTCTTAAATATCACTTCTGCTACCAAGACGCAGTAAATCAAATAAGCTCTAAACTTATAAACAAATCAACGTAATAATCTATACCTCAAATAACTGAATCCTTGTCACAAAAACAACATTATTGTTGGTTATATTTTCTATGCGCAGTGTTAATTTTGTTTGGTTGGTTTTGTGGTAATTCGTTGTATATCAGTTTAACTGTTTATTATTGAGGACTTAAAAATGAAATCATTATCTCTAAAAGCTAGTGCAGTAGCGGTCATGTTGGCACTGGGTTCACAAATCGTTTACGCAGAAGATGCATCGGATTGGATATTGGATGGTCAGGCGGCATTGGAAAAAGCCAAAAAACTGCACCCTAATGATAAGCGTGCTAAAAATATTATTTTATTCGTGGGCGATGGTATGGGTGTTTCTACAGTCACTGCTGCACGTATTTTTGAAGGCCAAATGAAGAATATTGACGGCGAGCGTAATTTATTGTCTTTTGAAAAATTACCTTATCTTGCTATGTCAAAAACCTATTCTGCTAATCAACAAACATCAGATTCAGCCCCTACCATGACAGCCATGGTAACAGGTGTTAAGACCAATGATGGCGTGCTATCTGCCGACCAAACCATATTTAATGGCGAATCAAATAATGCGTTAATCCAAGCTAATAAATTAACTACTATATTAGAAATGGCTGAACTAAATGGCTTATCTACAGGTGTTGTTTCTACAGCGCGCATTACCCACGCTACGCCAGCGGCCACTTATGCACACACTTCTACTCGCGATTGGGAAACTAAAACAGCGACCACTCCACCTGCTGGGGTTAAAGATATTGCAGCGCAAGCAATTGATAATTTTGGGTCTGGCGGTATTGGCGATGGTATTGAAGTGTTTTTAGGTGGTGGTCGCACGAAATTTTTACCAAACACGGTATCTGACCCAGAAGACACCACTAGAAAAGGTGAGCGTGTAGATGGTCGTAATTTAGTGACTGAGTTTCAAACTAAATTTAATGCAGATTTTGTATGGAACAAAGCGCAATTTGATGCATTTGACGCGGCAGGCTCAAAACGCTTAATTGGTTTGTTTGAGCGCTCACACATGGAGTTTGAGCATGATCGGCCAGCAGATGCAGGCAAAGAACCAAGCTTAGCTGAAATGACAGATAAAGCGATTGATGCCTTACAAAAAAACAAAAAAGGTTATTTTTTAATGGTAGAGGCAGGTCGTATTGATCACGGCCATCACGCAGGTAACGCCTACCGTGCTTTCTCTGACACCGTTGCGTTAAGCGATGCGGTTAAAAAAGCATTAGAGAAAGTAGATTTAAAAGACACATTAGTCATTGTAACCGCCGACCATAGTCACACCATGACAATGGCAGGTTACCCTGCACGCGGTAACCCAGTGCTAGGTAAAGTCATTAACCCTGGTGAAACCGCATTTGCTTTAGCTGAGGATGGCAACCCATACACGACGATTTCTTACGCTAATGGCAAAGGTTACCATGTAGGCTCACCAGGTGAAAATGTTTATAGCTTGCCTACAGCAGCCGGCCGTGTGGAAGACATGACAGCAGTTGATACAACCAACCCCGACTTTCACCAAGAAGCGTTAGTGCCAGCAGGCTCTGAAACCCACGCAGCAGAAGATGTGCAAATTTTTGCAGGTGGCCCTAAAGCGCATTTGTTTCATGGCGTGCAAGAGCAAAGCTACATTTTCCATGTGATGAAAGATGCCTTTGGCTTTAAATCAAATCGACATGATTAGGCTGATTAATCAAACCGTGTCGTTAGCTTAATAACATATAGCTTAGTAATTTTATAGGTAGTGCTGTTAATTAAGCACTACCTTATTTTTTTATAGCTGTTTTAAAAAGGATTTAGCATGACAAGCATTAATGGTTACTTAATTATTCTGGTGGGTTTAATGGGCATTCAGCCTTTTTCTGGCTATGCAGATTCAAATGTGGGTTCAAACGTTGCACAACTTGTATTAACGCCGCTAAGTGCACAATTTGAAACGACTGAATGCGCACGCCCATGTAAAAAACCAAGCAATATTACTTGGTGGATGTGGCGGACTCCTTCACAAGTTGAGTTGAAAAAAGCAAACTCAAGCAACAGCGAATTATGGACATGGGATAATGGCAATGTCAATTACCAGTTTTTAATGCATGACGAAAAAAAAGTGATTGAATATTCAGCAGTTGATTTAAAAATGCTGGATATGATGGCTGATAATACTAAATGGCAGGCATTGACCAGTTTAGTGTCGCAAAAAGATTTGGCCAGCATGAAAAAAACTAGTCTAAAAAAGCAATATAAAGGCTTAGCACTAACGCAATATAACGGCAAAATTAACGGGATTAAAACGCATATTGTGTGGATAGCCGCCTTACAAATACCTTTGCAAATGACTTATGTATACCCTAAACATCAAGTAACCATTAATTTACTTAACCAAGATGTGCTATTGGCAGTTGCTAAAGCAACTAGCGAGCAAGCACTGCTCAACTATCAACGCATTGATTATGCAGACATCGGTGATATGGAACATTCTGCTGAAGCAAAAATGTGGCTGTCTAAAGCAGAAGATGCGCCTGGCATTAACGCGCATCATCATTAAGCTTTTAAGTAATTAATTTGAATTCAAGCTCATCTTAGGGATTCAACTAAGCATCAGCCTAAGCTTGTGTAGCCTCACAGGCGTTGTTGCTGACGACACTGGTACTATTAATCTTAAGACAGAAAATGATATTAATGACGATTATTATTGTAAAATATTTGTAAATATCCACGTAGGCTAGTTGCGCGGACTTGTCAAAGGTGTACACTAAAATTGTTTGAAAGGTTTTAGTTGATCAACCTTTTTGGGCAAAAAGCCTTTTGAACAATTTCAAAAAGGAGCAAGTCATGAATTTACAATTAACTGGGCATCACTTAGAAATTACTCCTGCAATGCGCGAATATGTGCAGAGCAAACTCGTTAGAATCCGCAATCATTTTGATCATGTGATTGACGTGAAAGTTACCATGAGTGTAGAAAAGCTCGCCCATAAGGTAGAGGCTACATTGCACGTGCCAGGCAACGATTTACATGCCGAGTGTATAGATGAAAATATGTACAGCGCGATTGATATGCTGACGGATAAAATAGACCGTCAGGTGGTGAAACATAAGGAAAAAAATGGCAGCCATAACAAAACCAATGGCGCAGTGAAGCATCAAAGTATCGAGCAAGACCAAGCTGTTAATTAATTTAATCTTCAACTATGGCTCAAATAAACGTTAGCGAGCTATTCAAACAAACCCGCCTCAAGCTCAAACTCAACTGGATTGCTGGGCTTGACGGCGGACTTAAACAACTGCATTCCAAGCAAGTTACCAAACCATCATTAGCATTAATTGGTCATCTTAATTTTGTGCACCCCAACCGCGTACAAGTGTTGGGCTGTGCTGAGATGGATTATTTACGTTCGCTTGGCATCATTGCCATGCAGCAGGCCATTACTAATTTATATTCCACCGATTTAGCCGCAGTTGTCATTGCCAATGGCGAAAAACCGCCCAAAGAGTTAATTAACGCGGCGAATGCTCATAATACGCCGCTGTTTACATCGCCCATGCAAAGCCCGCAATTAATGGATTTATTAAGTCATTATTTAAAACAAGCAATGGCAGAAACCACCAGCTTACATGGCGTATTTATTGAGGTACAGGGCTTTGGCGTGCTGATTAAAGGTGATGCGGCAATTGGTAAAAGCGAGCTGGCGCTAGAGCTAATTACGCGTGGGCATCGCTTAATCGCAGATGATATTGTGGATTTTTATCGCATCTCGCCTGATCGTATCGAGGGTCGCTGCCCTGCGCTATTACAAGATTTTTTAGAGGTGCGTGGGCTGGGTATTTTGAATATCCGCGCCCTATTTGGCGATAACTCAGTTAAACCAACTAAGCCCTTAGATTTGATTATTCAGCTAGAATTAGCCAATATGCAAAAGCCGTTAGAGCTTGATAGACTTAACGCCAAAACACAGTTTGAACGCGTGCTAGAAGTAGGTATTAGCAAAGTCATTATTCCTATCGCGGCGGGTCGCAATATTTCGGTATTGGTTGAAGTGGCAGTGCGCAATCATATATTATTGCTGCGCGGCATAAACGCAACACAGCAATTTAGCAAAAGGCAAAAACAAATCATGCAAAAAGAAAGAAAATTAGAAAGCAAGAAAGGTTAGCGCTTGGAACTGATTATCGTCACTGGCCTTTCTGGCTCGGGTAAAAGTATTGCGTTGCGCGTGCTGGAAGATAGCGGCTATTACTGCATTGATAACCTGCCTGCCACGCTGTTACCACAAATTTCGCATCACTTGGATGTAAGAAATCAGGACGCGGCCAATCACAACAAAGTTGCCATCAGCATCGATAGCCGAAGTGCCGCGCTGGAAGCGCTTCCCAACGCCATTGAAATGCTGAAATCCAGCGGCATATTGGTTAAGGTATTGTTTTTAGAATCTTCTGTCGAAACCTTGGTAAAGCGCTTTTCCGAAACACGCCGCAAACATCCATTAAGCAATGCGGACACTACCTTAGCCGAAAGCATCTCGCATGAGCGCGAGCTATTGGCAGGCATAACCAATCTAGGGCATCATATTGATACTAGCAATTTAAGCGCCAACACACTGCGTAATTACATACGCGAGCTTATTTCGCAACCCAGTACTAGCCAAAGTAACCAAGGGCTGATTTTACTATTTACTTCGTTTGGCTTTAAAAATGGTTTGCCGCTAGATGCAGATTTTGTGTTTGATGTGCGAAGCCTGCCCAACCCGCATTACGACCCAGTGTTGCGCCCGTTCACAGGCAAAGATTTAGCTGTGAAGGCATTTTTAGAAAAAGAACCACAAGTCATTGAAATGCTGTCAGATATCCAGCATTATGTAGAAAAGTGGCTGCCTAGTTTTAATCAAGACAATCGCAGCTATCTCACTGTAGCCATTGGCTGCACGGGTGGGCAACACAGGTCAGTATATTTTGTAGAACAATTAAGTGCGTATTTCAAACAACAAAAACAACATGTGATTATTCGTCACCGCGAGCTTAATTAACGGCGAGCTTAATTGAATTTTTTAAAATCTAAAGTTATTTAAAGGTCAAGGTAACATGATTGGAATTTTAATTATTGCGCATGGCAGTTTGGGCGAAAGCCTGATTCACTGCGTCAGCCATGTATTGGGTAAAGTCCCACCACAACTTGTCCATTTTGCAGTGGGCACAGACGATGATCCGACTGATTTATTACCGCAAGCACAACAATTGGTGAATAAGTTAGATACTGGCGAAGGCGTGCTGATACTGTCTGATATGTATGGTGCCTCGCCCTGTAATTTGGTGGTTAAATTAATCTCACCAAGCCATGTAGAAGGCGTTGCAGGCGTTAATTTGCCTATGCTGGTGCGTGTGCTTAATTATCGCGATAAGCCGATTAAAACCTGCTTAGAAAAAGCCATCAGCGGCGGGCGTGATGGTGTGGTACATTTTACTAAAACGGGCTGCGACCATAATAAATAGAAAGCCGATATGATTAAACAAGATATCGAAATTATCAATAAACTCGGCCTGCACGCGCGCGCCAGCAGCAAGCTTACACAAACTGCTAGCCAGTTTTCTAGCGAAATTTGGATAGAAAAAAATGGTCGTAAAGTCAACGCCAAAAGTATTATGGGGGTGATGATGCTGGCGGCGGCCATGGGCTCTAGTATTTCGCTTGAGGCCAACGGCGCAGATGAACAAGCGGCAATGAGTGCCCTACAAGCGCTGATTAACGATTATTTTGGCGAAGGCGAATAGCGTTGTCTGTTGTTTCCTCTTCAAGTTTTAGCATACACGGCATCGGCGTATCCAGCGGCATCGCCATAGGCCAAGCGCATTTGGTCTCCAATGCCTTGCTAGAGATTGTGCACTATGTACTGCCTGAAAATCTGGTTGATGAAGAAATTGCACGTTTTACCAACGCCGTACGCACCGTAAAAAACGACTTAGAAGTCATCCGTAGCTCACTTTCAAAAAACGCACCCGCCGAGCTAGCGGCTTTTATCAGCACACATTTGAGTATGTTGGCCGATAAATCGCTTTCTGAAGTGCCCAAAGAAATTATCCGCAAAGAGCATTGCAATGCGGAATGGGCGATTAAGCAGCAGATGGACGATATTGTTGAGCAGTTTGAGGCGATTGAAGACGAATATCTGCGCGAGCGTAAGCATGATGTAGTGCAGGTGGTGGAGCGAGTGATTAAAGTGTTACTAGGCCACCCCAGCCAAGCGCCCAATCAAAATAAAGAGAAGCAGCAACAAGAAAGCGCTATTATTTTAGTCGCGCACGACATCTCACCTGCAGATGCGATTCAATTTAAGCAACATAATTTTGCCGCATTTATTACTGATGTAGGCGGCGTAACTTCGCACACCGCGATTTTAGCACGCAGCCTGAATATCCCGTCGATTGTAGCTTTGCAGCGTGCGCGCGCTTTAATTAACGACGGCGAGATGATTATTGTCGATGGCAGCTTAGGCGTTGTCATCGTTAATCCATCCAAAGAAGTGCTAGCCGAATACGCGCTACGCCAAGACCAATTTGAACTTGAACAGCAAAAGCTCAAGCGTATTAAATCCACCAAAGCGGTCACCATGGATGGCACGGTGATTGAGCTGCAAGCCAATATTGAAGTACCAGAAGATGTAGCGGCGGTAAAAGCCTCTGGCGCGACGGGTATTGGGCTGTATCGTACCGAGTTTTTGTTTATGAATAAGCGCGAAATGCCAGATGAGGAAGAGCAGTTTCAAGCCTACAAAAAAGTGGCCGAAGCCATGAAAGGCATGCCTGTTACCATCCGCACGCTAGATTTGGGCGCAGATAAGCAAATGAACCCTGATACTGTGAGCAATTGCGCTAACCCTGCGCTGGGCTTGCGTGCGGTGCGACTGTGTTTGTCCGAGCCGCAAATTTTTCATACGCAATTACGCGCCCTACTGCGCGCCTCGCATTATGGCGATATTAAAATACTCATCCCTATGCTTTCCACACTGAGCGAATTGCGCCAAACCAAACTTTTCTTGGAACGTGCGAAATTATCGCTACACAATCAGAATATCCCGTTTAACGAAAATATCGCACTAGGCGGTATGATTGAAGTGCCCGCCGCTGCCATTAACGCCGAAGCGTTTGCCAAAGAGCTGGATTTTATGTCGATTGGTACCAATGATCTAATTCAATACACGCTGGCGATTGATCGCACTGACGATGAAGTGGCACACCTGTATAATCCGTTGCATCCGTCGGTGCTAAAACTTATTTCGATGACTATAAAAGCGGGTGCGAAACTAGGTAAATCAGTGGCAGTATGTGGTGAAATGGCAGGCGATGCTAAGCTGACCAAGCTATTAATTGGCATGGGTTTGCGCCAATTTTCTATGCACCCAAGCAATGTATTAAGCGTAAAACAACAAGTATTGCATAGCCAACTAGCCATGCTCAAAAGCAATGCGCACAAAGTGTTAAGCCAATCTGACCTTGAAAAAATTGAACCACTGGTGGCTAAATTTAATCTGCATTAAAGTAACTTTTTTGAAAGAACCATCATGACAAATGAAACAACTGAAGTAAGCACTAGCGCTAATACCACTCCTAAAAACAGCCCAAGTAGCGATGACAAAAACATCGCCACCATCACCCACTTGGGTGGCACGGTATTTTCGTTTGTGCCTGGATTACTGGTGTGGGTTCTTAAAAAAAATGACAGCGCTTATCTGGCCGACCAAGCGAAAGAAGCTTTAAATTTTCAAATCACCATGCTTGTTGCACAATTTATTGCGGGTATTTTAGTGTGGGTGTTGATTGGTTTTTTCTTAATCCCGCTGATTTGGCTACTTAATGTTGTTTTTTGCATTATCGCCGCCATCTCCTCCAGTAAGGGCGAAACTTACCGCTATCCGTTTTGCCTAAGACTCATAAATTAAGACTTATAAACTAAGTGTTACCGTAAATCAATTGAATTATCTGAAGGAAATTTTGTGTCAAACCCACTGTTACACTTTTCAAATCCGTTACTACACTTGGCTGGCCTACCTAAATTTGATGAGATTAAACCAGAACACGTTTCGCCTGCCTTAGATTTACTTTTAAGCGATGGCAAACAAAGCGTAGAAGCACTGGCTACTAGTACTGATGCACCGACTTGGCAAAACTTTGCGTTGAAATTAGAAGACATGGACGAGAAAATTTCGCGTGCATGGTCACAAGTTGGTCATATGAACTCAGTGGTGAATAGCCCAGAATTGCGCGAGGCATATAACGACAATTTGGCGAAGTTAACCGACTTTTACAGTGATATAGCGCAAGATGAGCGACTTTACGCGAAGTACCGCGCCATTAGTAACAGTGCTGACTTTGCCAAACTTAGCAGCGCACAACAGAAAATAATCAATAACGAAGTACGCGATTTTAAACTCGGCGGCGCAGAATTACCCGCCAAACAAAAAATACGCTTTAAAGCCATCAACGAAGAAATGTCAAAATTAGCTGCAAAATTTGAAGAAAATGTACTCGATACCACCAATGAATACGCGCTATACGAAGCAGAAGCAACAAAACTAACAGGCATTCCAGAAGACGTTTTGCAAGCTGCAAAAGAAGCGGCTGAGGCCGATAAATTAGCAGCGAAAGCTGGTAACGCAGACATAAATACAGCTAAAGCTGGTAACGAAAATATAAGTGTAAGTTACAAATTTACGCTGCACTTCCCCAGCTATTTGCCTGTGCTGCAATACGCAGATAATCGGGAATTACGTGAAACCTTGTACCGCGCTTACGCTACACGAGCTTCGGAGTTCGGTAAACCCGAATTTGATAATACATCGATTATTACGCAACTGCTTAAATTGCGCGATGAAGAAGCCAAATTACTCGGTTTTAACAACTTTGCCGAG
>JANLWF010000256.1:0-3789 GCA_031364385.1 Methylotenera sp. | reverse complement strand
TCCATCTCATTCACTTGTCGCATACCAAAAAACCAAATTAAAAATATAAGTAATAGTCCAAGTAAAGCCAACCCTATTAAAGCAATATTTGATATATTGTCACCACGCGCGGCTTCCGCTTTAGCCGCTTTTTCTACCTCGACTGTAAGTGCTAGGGTAGCTTGTTTATTTAGCGCAAATGCTTTGGTTAAATCGGTAACTGCTGTATCGGTGATATGCTCGCCCGCAGCAGTTCCTACTGTTCCAACAGCTTTAGCAAAGCCCGCATTAAAAACTTTATAAAAGTTCTCGTTAGTTTTAATGACCGCCTGAAAAGAGTTTTGCATAGCATCTAGATGAGTATCATTTTTCCAAAATTCAGCTCGGGCTTTAAAGTTTTTCTCCAGCGCCACCACCTCCGCAATTTTTTTATCTCGCGTAGTCGTATCTAAATCTAATTCTGCCACAAACGCCTCATTGGCAGCTGCATATGCGTTTACCGTATATAAAGCTGGCGGTAAAATTTCGGCTCTAAGGTCATCATTGGCTTTAATTACATTGTAGATAGGTCCATCTATTCGCACCTGGTTAATGACATAGAGCGCTAATAGAGTAAATATAAGCAAGCCAAACATAGGGAAATAGATTTGACGACGACTAACACCGCTACTACTTGCACCACTTTTGGCTTTACCAGTAAACAGTTGCTTAAGTTTAGCTGGAATATCTTTTATATTTAGTACCATTTTCTAATCCCTTTAAATTCTAATTTCTAAAAATTCTGATTTAGACTCAAACAACATTAGGTGCAGCAAACTCTTTTGAGCGTACTAATTTATCGCAATCCAGCATGTGCCAAATGCGATTTTCACCATCTTGGTAAGTTTGTAGTTTTAAGCATAAGCTTTCTTCGGCAGCTTCTTCGCATAATCTCATTTCATCCAACTTCCGCAAACCTATCATTTTATCGACCACAAAAGCCACATTCGATGTGATTGCTTCGCTCATCAATAGCAGCCTTGCCTCAGATGAAATGGGTGTAAAAGTATGCTCTAACATTTGTGCCAAATCATTAATGGCATATAGCACTCCACGCACGTTGGCCACTCCTAAAAACCAAGGCTTTACTACGGGTACGCGGTGAATATGCAAAATTGGTAAAGTCTCAGAAATCTCTAGTAAGTTTACCAGCACATTTTTGCTGCCAATAACAACACCCAAATATCCCGCCTGCGCCTCTGCACCTGGCTTTTTAGCATCTTCTAGCCGCGCCAGAATGCTGGTTTGATATTCGCGTAGTCGTAAACCTTTTGCCATATTTTATAACCGTATTGAAACCTTTAATTATCTCGACTTAAATCAGCCTAGCTTGCCTATAACCACCTTGAGTTCATCTACGGACACTGGCTTAAGTACGCAAGCTTTAGCCCCCATTTTTTCTGCCCAAGCAAAATCAGTCACCTGCAACTTACCTGAACATAGAATAACAGGAATTTTTGTTGTGGCAGGGTCTTTGGTTAGCGTACGCGTAGCTTGAAACCCAGTCAGGCCAGTCATGATGATGTCCATGATGATTAAATCAGGATTAATTTCTGCCGCACGTTCTACACAAGCCTCACCGCTTTCCAAGGAAACCACTTTATAGCCTTGCGCTTCTAGCAGCTCTGTTAAATAGAACCGATCCGTTGCAGAATCATCCACAATCAAAACTTTAATAATTGCCATTATTATTCTCCACAATTAATTTCTCAAAAAATGCACATTACTTACTTGCCGATATAATTATTTACTGCGTCAATCAGGGTGTCTTGCGTAAAAGGCTTAGTTAAATATTGATCAGAGCCTGCCATACGGCCACGTGCACGGTCAAACAAGCCGTCTTTGCTTGATAACATGATAACGGGGGTAGATTTAAATTTTGCGTTGCGCTTAATAAGCGTGCAGGTTTGATAGCCATCTAAGCGAGGCATCATAATATCCACAAAAATCACTTGTGGCAGCTGATCAGCAATTTTTGCCAGCGCATCAAAACCATCTTCAGCCAAAATGACCTCGCAACCTGCCGCCTTTAGAAATATCTCTGCGCTGCGGCGTATAGTATTACTGTCATCAATGACCATTACTCTTGTACCAGCTAAATTCGCTTGCGCCACTTTTATTCCCCTAAACTATAATTGTTATAGTCCATATAAATCTTTAATAAAATACTTACAAATCGGATTGTTATCATACGATGTAATGTGTTGTTAAAATTTGAATAGCATTAAGGCAAAGTTAGCAAAATATTACATTTTTTTAATAAAATAGCAACACTTACATAACACATGTAAGAATATACATTAACTAATGCAAATAATTTATTAATTATTGTTTACATTTTTTATATTCTATAGATAATAGCCCAAACAATAAAAAAAGTTATTTAAAAATGAACTAAGCTAATTTAGCTCAACTTCATGCTCGACTTAACTTTTTTTAACCATTGTTAAAATATACTTTATATAACAATAAATTATTATTTAGTGGGGACTAGAAATAATGCTCATCAGGCAAGAGTCTATAAACTCGAAATTAACTTTAAAAGATTTACCTGGCACGTCACCACTGCCGAGCGCTAATTTAGTATTGGTGTTTGGGTCAGTAAAACGCTTTTCTGAAGGAAAATTACCAAGTTTTTTAAAATCACGTTACCCTTCTGCGCAATTAGTTGGCTGCACTACTTCTGGCGAAATTAGTTCAGCTGGCGTGTTTGACGACAGCATTCAAATTACTGCGATTCAATGGGAAAAAACCATTCAACGCGTGGCACAAACCAAAATGTCTGGTATGTTAAATTCATTTGAAGCCGCAGCAAGCCTAGCCAAACAACTAAAATCCGACACATTGCGTACCGTGTTGGTGATTTCTGATGGCTTAAATGTAAACGGCTCTGAACTGCTTAAAGGCTTTCAAAGCGTACTCGGTGATATCCCCATTGTTGGCGGCTTAGCGGGTGATGGCGGCGCATTTGTAAAAACATTGCAGTTGTATAACGAGTCCATTTCAGATAATCAAGTGATTGCGGTAGGCTTATACGGTAATGCGCTTATTACCTCGAGCGGCGCGCTTGGCGGCTGGAAGCCTTATGGCCCGCCCCGTAAAGTCACCAAATCCGAGAAAAATGTCGTCTATGAAATGGATGACAAACCTGCGCTGCCACTTTATAGAATGTATATTGGCGAAGCTTTTTCACGCGGCTTGCCAGGCACTGGTTTAAAATTTCCGCTGGCGGTGATTGAAGAAGGCAAACGTGATGTTGAAAAAATTCGCACGTTGCTTGCTATTGATAGCAAAGCCAATAGTTTAACTTTTGCTGGCAACGTTGAAGTGGGCGAAACTGTGCGTTTGTGCCAAACCAACCATGATAGATTAGTGGAAGGCGCAGGCAATGCGGCTCATTTAGTGATGGATGGCTTAAGCGCAAGCAAAACCAACCAAGCTGGCTTGGCCATTTTAGTGAGCTGTGTTGGCCGTAAAGGCGTTATGGCTGAAAATGTGGGTGACGAAGTGAAACTGGTGCAACAAATTTTAGGCTCACAAACAAGCGTGACAGGGTTTTATTCATACGGTGAATTAGCGCCACGCCCAAACACGACAGATAGCGTGCTTCACAACCAAACTATGACCATTGGTTATTTAAGCGAGAACCTTTTGGCTTAACTTTTACACAATTTTTCAAATTTTATTGTCCTAAATCGAAAGCACCTGTTCTAAACAGGCGCTTTTTGTTTTATGATAGCTACTATTGTTATAGAATCAGAAGCAGTTTAA
>JANLWF010000253.1:0-4517 GCA_031364385.1 Methylotenera sp. | reverse complement strand
AGCCTTGCACAGTTTTATTAACGATGCCATGATATGTTTAGTTTACATCATCTTTTAGTACTGTTTGGAGTTTTAAGTATGTTTGATTTTTTAATGCCATTATCGGATTTATTGCGCGCAGAACCCACTTTTTTTGTGACTTTTTCTGTTATTTTTGGCCTGCTGGTGGGCAGTTTTCTCAATGTGGTGATTCACAGGCTACCTAAAATGATGGATAACGCCGAGAAAGCTTATGTGGCAGAAACTTATGGTGTTCAACCTGCAACACCGTTGCCGACTAAATTTAACATCGTCACACCGCGCTCGGCCTGCCCGCATTGTGGGCATCACATTAGCGCGCTTGAGAACATTCCTATCGTAAGTTATTTTGTTCTGGGCGGCAAATGCAATGGCTGCAAGGCTAAAATAAGTATGCGCTACCCATTGATAGAAGCCTTAACTGGCGCGCTGATTGGCGCGGTGGCTTATAAATTTGGCTACACGCAATCGGCGCTTTTTGCGTCTATGCTCGTGTTTGCGCTAGTAGCACTGACGTTTATTGATTTAGATACTTTTTTGCTTCCCGATGACATCGTGTTACCTTTATTGTGGTTAGGGCTTTTATTTAACTTGAGTACTGGGTTTACCGACATCAAATCTGCCGTCATTGGCGCAGTGGCAGGCTATATGATTTTATGGATTGTATTCTGGTTATTTAAGCTTATTCGAGGCAAAGAAGCGATGGGTTATGGCGATTTTAAGTTGCTAGGCGCTATCGGCGCTTGGTTTGGCTGGCAATTGCTACCAGCAGTCATTTTACTCAGTGCAGTTGTCGGCTCTATCATCGGAATTTACCTAATGTTGTTTAAGGGTAAAGACAAAAATTACGCGATACCTTTTGGCCCTTATTTAGCACTGGGCGGCATCGCGGCGCTATTTTTCGGGCAGCAATTAGCAAGTTTATATCTCTTATAAATGCTTGTAATCGCAGACATATGTTTGTAGTCGCGCTCACTGGCGGTATTGGTAGCGGCAAATCTGCTGCCGCAAAAATATTTGCAGAGCTTGGCGTGCCAGTGACCGATGTCGATGTTATTTCGCATACACTCACAGCAGCAAATCAACCGCTAGTAAACGACATTAAAGCCAATTTTGGTAGCGACTACATTACGCCAGAAGGCGCATTAGACCGTACCGCTATGCGTAAGCTTGTGTTTACCGATGAGGTTGCGCGCGCCAAGTTAAATGCCCTTTTGCACCCTGCGATTTATGATGAGGCGCTTTTACAATTACAAACAAACCAAGACTATTTAAGTAAAAGCGCTCCCTATCAAATATTGGTAGTACCTTTGTTGTTTGATAGCCCACGTTATTTGCCGCATATAAACAGCATTTTGGTAATCGATTGCGATGAAAGCACCCAAATAGAACGGGTAAAACAACGTAGCAACCTACCCGAATCTGACATTATCAACATTATCAAAGCACAAACTTCGCGCAAAAAACAGCTAACCCTTGCCAATGAGGTGATAACAAATAATGAAAATGTTGAAAAATTGCGTGAAAAGATTCTTGAGATTCACCAAAAATACATTAATACTTGCATACTTAGCAAAACAATCTCATAATTCACCTCAATTTAATATTATAAGTTGGCAGACTCTATTTCGTCATGTCTAGCTACGAATTTCCGTTCAATGAGCGCATTCGCACCCTGTTGCGATTAGAAGATATCTTCAGCAGAATTTTGCTGAACGTTGAGGCTGGACACCAGCATAACCACCATAGCGCGCTAATTTCGCTGTTGCAAATGTTAGATATCGTTGATCGCGCTGATCTTAAAACAGATTTGGTGCAAGAGCTAGATCGGCAACGGCTAGCCATGCAGAATCTACGCGGCAACCCAGTAATTGCCGAAAAAGAATTAGATAAAGTCCTCAAAGAAATTGGCAGCTGCTCCACCACTTTACGCAGTGATAGCGCAAAGCTTGGCCAGCATTTGCGCGAAAACGAATGGTTAATGAGCATCAAGCAACGCACCAGTATTTTAGGAGGCGTGTGCCAGTTCGATTTGCCTTCATATCACCACTGGCTAGACCTTGATCAAGAGCGCCGCAAAGCTGATTTTGATGTCTGGCTAGCACAACTAATACCCATGTATGATGCAATAAATACCATATTGCGTATTTTGCGTGGTAGCGGCGACTCTACAAAACATCATGTCGTTAATGGATTTTTTCAGCAAATGCTGGGTGGTGCAAAGCCTGCGCAAATGCTAAGAATTGAAATGAATGACCATTATCCGTGCTTTCCCGAGGTAAGCGCCAACAAATACGCGATTAACGTGCGCTTTTTTGCCATGGATTTTGTGCAAAAACCCAAGCAATGTGAGCACGTAATTGATTTCAGCATGACCTTATGTAATCTTTGAGAAGTAAAAAATGTCACCCAATACACCCAGAGTAATACCGCGCCTAGTTAAACCAAGATTAGTTACCTGCCCTCATTGCAAAAAACAATCCGAATACAGCATCAATAATGCTTTTCGGCCATTTTGTAGCGAGCGCTGCAAAATGATTGATTTAGGCGATTGGGCGAACGAAAATTACAAAATCCCTGTCAATACATCACATGAAGAACCCGATGATTTTGAATAAACCTCTTTTTGTAATAGTCATTATCGCCAGCTTGCTAGGTGCCTGCAAAGCCAAAACTGGCGCAGATACCGAGGTAGCGATTACCGATAACTGGGTGCGCGAAAATGCGCCAGGGCAAAGCGTAGGCGCGGCTTACATGACACTGAATAGCCCGAAAGATAGCACGCTGATTAAAGTAGAAACACCTGCCGCTGGCACTGTAGAAATTCACAGCATGAGCATGGACAAAGGTGTGATGAAGATGCGTATGCTAGAAGAGTTGCCTCTTAAAGCGGGTAAGCCAGAAAAGCTTGCCCCTGGCGGCTTTCACCTGATGTTGTTTGATTTAAAAACGCCGCTGAAGGCGGGCGAAAATGCTGTATTTAAGCTCAGTTTTAAAGATAATGCTGGCAACATTACGCAGCAAAACGTGATGTTGCCGATTAAATCGGCCGATTGAATCCGTCAATCAAAGCAAAGTATCTACAACGCTGCGCTGAAAAGCAACACCACGCGCACCATGCGATAAGGCCAGCGGCAAATCACTCAGCGCCATGCCGCCAAGCGCGTAAATTGGTAGCGTACTATTCTCTGTTAATGCAGCAAATTTTTGCCAGCCTAGTGGATCTGCTTCAGGGTGACTTAGCGTTGATTTTACTGGCGACAGCACTGCAAAATTTAAATCCAAAGCTTCTGCATGCGCCAACTCAATAGCGCTATGTGTTGATGCTGCAACCAGCATACCCTCGGGCTTAGTTTTGAGCATTAACAGTGATTGGCTTGGCAAGTGCACTCCGTCAGCCCCCAACTTGCGCGCCAATCCGATATCTTCACTTATCAATACTTTTGCCTCATAAGCACGGGCAAGCTCAATGACTTGCCTAGCGAATGTCATGAATTGATCTTTTGTGAGCTGTTTTTCGCGCACTTGAATCAGCCTTAAGCCGCGTTCTAACTGGCTTTCTAGGCCCGCAAAAAAATTCTGCTCGCCCATTTCTGCCAAATTAGTAATCACATAAACAGGCGGCAAAGCCAGCGCTTTCATGATAGGCGCATTGGCAGGTAAAATAGGTGAAACGGTGATATTTTGCGGGCTTTGCCAGATTAGTTGTTGGCCTTCGTGCGGTCTTAACTCGCCTTCCCAGGCATCTACAAAATAAAAGTGCAAATTCACCATTTTAGCGGCAGAATCATGTGTAGCTGGGTAATCAAATCGACGCGTAATCCATTGCTGAGTGGTGGTTGGCTTGATGCCCAACTCTTCTTTTAACTCGCGGCTTAAGGCGTGCTCAGGGCGCTCGTTAGCCTCAATTTTTCCACCAGGAAACTCCCACCAGCCAGCCCAGCCTTTACCTTCGGGGCGACTTGCTAACAAAAATTCGTATTGCCCAGCCTCGTTTTTTCGCTGCAAAATAGCAACAGCAACATCAATAATCATGGGTGACCGCCAGCACTTTAAGGTGAGCTACTAGGTTTTTAGCTTCTGTAATCGGCATTAATTTTCACATAATCATAAGAGAAATCACAGGTCCAAATGGTGATATTTTGCTGGCCGCGATTTAACACCACACGCACTAAAATATCTGCTTCTTTCATAATAGCCGAGCCTTGTTCCTCGCGGTAACTGGCGGCTCTACAGCCTTTTTCTGCTACCAGCACATCGCCTAGATAGAGCTCCATATTGCTCACATCTAAGTCGTCAATGCCCGCATAACCAATCGCGGCTAAAATGCGGCCTAAATTGGGGTCAGACGCGAAAAATGCGGTTTTAATCAGCGGCGAATGGGCAATGGCATAGGCCACTTTGCGACATTCTGCCACGTCTTTACCTGCTTCTACAGTCACTGTCATAAATTTGGTCGCGCCTTCGCCATCGCGCACGATGGCTTGCGCCAACTCAAT
>JANLWF010000240.1:0-3890 GCA_031364385.1 Methylotenera sp. | reverse complement strand
CTTGATACTTTTTTAAACGAAAAATTCAGTCAATCTGAAGCAGACCAGCGGCTGGCAATGGTGATTAAAGCCATTGCAGAAAGCGTTAAGCAAGTGGCTAACATGGTAGATACCGCGCCCTTAAAAGGTCAGCTGGACAAGCTTGATAACGAAAATGTGCAAGGTGAGCAACAGGCCAAGCTGGATTTGTTGACGAACGATTGTTTCGTAGCAAATTTGCAAGCTTGCGATGCGATTGCGGGCATGGTTTCGGAGGAGCTGGACAAAGCAATTTTACTATCAAAAGATGTCTCCAAACCCAATTATTTAGCGGTGTTTGACCCTTTAGATGGCTCATCTAATATCGAAGTTAATGTTGCAGTTGGCTCAATTTTCTCAATATTGAAAGCGCCAGTTAGGAGAGCCACGCAAGTAGCAGATTTTCTGGTAAAAGGCACTGAGCAAGTGTTAGCGGGCTATGCTATTTACGGGCCATCTACGATTTTAGTGTTCACTTTTGGTGCTGGCGTGCAATGTTTTACTTTGGATAAAACTAGCGGCGAATTTGTACTAACACAAGCCAACATGCGTGTGCCAGAAGACACGCAAGAATTCGCGATTAACGCCAGTAATACACGCTTTTGGGAACCACCAATACAGCAATATGTAAGTGAGTGCCAAGCAGGCGCTACAGGCGCGCGCGGCAAAGATTTTAATATGCGCTGGATAGCGAGCATGGTGGCCGATGTGCATCGTATATTGATGCGCGGCGGCGTGTACTTGTATCCAAAAGATAATAAAACGCCACTAAAAGCAGGGCGCTTACGCTTGCTGTATGAACTTAATCCGATGAGTTGGATAGTAGAGCAAGCGGGTGGCAAAAGCTCAACTGGGCGCGAGCGTGTTTTAACGCTTACACCAACAGAAATCCACCAACGTGCACCTATTATTATTGGCTCTAAAAATGAAGTGGAGAGACTAGTGCTGTATCACCAAACATTTGATAAACCGCATTGATATTTAACGTATAGGGTGGATTATGTCTAAGAAATTTCCAATTGTAGCGATTACTGGCTCATCTGGCTCTGGCACAACCACGGTGCGCCAAAGCTTTCAGCATATTTTTAAGCGCGAAAAAATTAATGCGACGGTGATAGAAGGCGATTCTTATCATAAATATGAACGCGCTGAAATGGATGCTTTAATTAAAAAGCATGACAAAATTCCTGATAGCAATTTCAGTCACTTTGGTCCAGAAGCCAATATTTTAGGTGAGCTAGCCAACACGTTTGAAGTTTTTGGTAAAACTGGCCATTGCAAAACAAGAAAATATATTCATTCCGAAGAAGAAGGGCGGCCTTACAACCAAAAAGCGGGCACTATGACACCTTGGGAAGATGCGGAATCGGACATTTTATTTTATGAAGGTTTGCATGGTGGTTATGTAGGCAGAGATGCCGATGTGGCCAAACACGTGGATTTGTTAGTAGGCGTGGTGCCAATTATCAATTTGGAGTGGATTCAAAAGCTGCATCGCGATAAAAAAATGCGCGGTTATTCTTCCGAAGCGGTGATTGATACTGTTTTGAACAGGATGCCCGATTATATACATCACATTTGCCCGCAATTTTCGCGCACGCACATTAATTTTCAGCGCGTACCCACCGTAGATACCTCCAATCCCTTTATCGCAAAAGATATTCCTAGCCCAGATGAGAGTATATTGGTGATTCGGTTCGCTGATCCTAAAGGGGTAGACTTTCAATACCTGTTGAGCATGTTGCACGGTTCGATGATTACGCGACCCAATACGATTGTGGTGCCGGGTGGAAAAATGAGTTTGGCATTACAATTTATTTTCACGCCAAGGGTCTTAAAAATAATGGCAGATAGCAGAAATAATGAAAATATTAAATCAAGTAGAACAGGATAAAAATTAATGGCATTAGTTTCGCTAAGGCAATTGTTAGACCACGCAGCTGAACACCAGTACGGCTTACCCGCCTTTAACGTGAATAATATGGAACAGATTCATGCCATTATGCAAGCGGCAAATGAAGTGGATAGCCCCGTGATTTTGCAGGCTTCAGCAGGTGCGCGCGGTTATGCAGGCGAGCCATTTTTACGCCATTTAGTAGAGGCCGCGATCGAGCAATATCCGCATATTCAATTGTGTATGCATCAAGATCACGGCGCGTCAGCCGCTGTATGCCAAACTGCGCTAAGAAGCGGATTTTCGAGCGTGATGATGGATGGCTCGTTAATGGATGATGCGAAAACGCCTGCCACGTTTGATTACAACGTGCAGGTGACGCGCCAAGTTGTTGAAGCCGCACATGCGGTGGGCGTTTCAGTAGAGGGTGAGCTTGGTGTGCTTGGCTCGCTAGAAACAGGCCAAGCGGGCGAAGAAGATGGCGGCGGTGCAGAGGGCATTTTAAGCCATTCTCAATTACTTACCGATCCAGACGAAGCGGCCGCATTTGTCAAAGCCACCCAAGTCGATGCATTGGCAATTGCGATTGGCACTAGCCACGGTGCTTATAAATTTAGCCGCCCACCCACAGGTGATACTCTGTCTATAGACCGTATTAAAGCCATTCACGAGCGCATCCCCAGCACGCACCTAGTTATGCACGGCTCTTCTAGCGTAGAGCAAGAGTGGTTGCAGATGATTCGCGAATACGGCGGGCAGATTAAAGAAACCTATGGCGTACCCGTTTCTGAAATTGTAGAAGGCATTAAAAATGGCGTGCGTAAAATTAATATTGATACCGACATTCGCTTGGCCATGACCGCGACCATACGTAAAGAAATGGCACAACACCCACAAGAATTTGACCCTCGATTTTTTCTTAAAGCGGCCACCATTGCTGCTAGAAGCGTGTGCAAAAATCGCTTCGAAGCCTTTGGCAGTGCGGGGCAAGCAGCAAAAATAAAAGTGGTTTCGTTAGATGTGATGGCAGCGCGCTATGCAAAAGGCGAGTTTACGCCAGTGATTAAATAATGAGTCAGGTAAAATAAAAAATGAGGCGTAAACTTGTAGTTGGTAATTGGAAAATGAATGGCCGTATTGCGCAAAATCAAGCGCTATTGCAAAGCTTAATCACTGGCCTGAGTGATTTGCAGCAAGCAGATTTCGTCGTCTGCGTGCCTTACCCGTATCTTGCTCAAGCACAAACTTTGTTGCAGAATACCAATGTGCAGTGGGGCGCACAAAATTTGTGTGCTAATGAGAGTGTTGCGTTAACAGGTGCGGTTTCTGCCTTTATGTTAGCCGATTATAATTGTAGTTACGTGATTGTTGGCCATTCTGAAAGACGCATGCAGTTTCACGAGACCGATGACACTGCCGCAACACGATTTAACGCAGCAGAAAAAGCAGGTTTAACGCCGATTTTTTGTATGGGTGAATCAAAAGAAGAGCGCGAATCTGATTGGACAGAGTATGTAATTGGGCGGCAATTGGATTCTATCATTCGGCGTTTTGGCGCAGAGGTTTTGGGTAAAGCCGTACTGGCTTACGAGCCGCTTTGGGCTGTGGGTACAGATGTTCCAGCTACACCACAACAAGCACAGCAGGTGCACGAATTTATCCGTGATCGCGTTGCAAGATGCGATGCAAAAATTGCTAAAAATGTACGTATCCTTTATGGTGGTAGCTTGCATCCTTCAAATGCAGCAGGGCTATTTGCTATGCCAGATATTGATGGCGGCTTGGTTGGGCGATGCTCATTAGACGCGACAGCTTTTGTGGAAATTTGTAAACAGGTTAATCAACTTGCTATTCAACAAGGCGCAAAGACATAAAAAATGAAAATAGGCATTCCAATTGAAATTAGAGATTACGAATGTCGCGTAGCTGCGACACCAGAAACCGTTAAAAAGATGCTTGCTTTAGGTTGCCAAGTGCT
>JANLWF010000197.1:0-3222 GCA_031364385.1 Methylotenera sp. | reverse complement strand
CACTTTCGCGTTTTGCGAAGCTTTTACGAATGCGTTTTTTTTCGGTAAAGGAATAGCTCATAGCGTCTCCTGATATTTTGAGGGTAGAAGACAAAACACTTTTCATCCACTGCAATGTTTTGATTTCTAACATCAAAGATTATTCATCTTTAAAATTAAAAAAATTAGTTACAATTTGTTACAAATTCTGCTGCTTTAAAACGACTAAAGCTGACGGTCTCCCGTCAGCCCAAGCACACTTAAATCTAATGTATTACTTGATTTCGCCAGTTGCGCCAGCTTCAATCAATTTTTTCAATGCTGCATCAGCATCTGCTTTGTTAACGCCTTCTTTAATGGCTTTTGGTGCGCCATCAACTAAGTCTTTAGCTTCTTTCAAACCTAATGCTGTCAATTCGCGAACCGCTTTAATTACGGCTACTTTTTGTTCGCCTGCGCTTAATAGAATCACGTTGAACTCAGTTTGTTCAGCCGCTGCAGCTGGAGCTGCCCCACCCGCTGCGCCAGCTGCTACTGCCACTGCCGCTGCTGAAACACCGAATTTTTCTTCGATTTCTTTAATAAACGCTGTTAAATCCAGCACTGACATCTTGCCTACTACATCTAATATATCTGCATTTGTAATTGCCATTTGAATGTTCCTTGTAATTTAATACTTAAAATTTAATAGTGTGGTTTAAGCTGCTTTAGCGTCACGAACCGCCGCAAGTGCTCGCGCAAACTTGGTTGGCACTTCGTTGAGCGTACGTGCAAATTTGGCCAGCAATTCTTCGCGACTAAGCATTGATGCTAAGGCTTGTACGCCTGCTGCATTCATTACCTGGTTCGGAACAGCGCCCGCTTTAATCACAAATTTGTTATTGGCTTTTGCAAAGTCGTAAAGCACTTTTGCAGCGGCTACTGGGTCTTGACTCATGCCAAACACCAATGGGCCGACCATGTCATTTGCAAGACCAGAAAATGCGGTATTTTCTACTGCACGACGCACTAAAGTATTTTTTAATACGCGTAAGTAAACACCAGATTTCCGAGCACTCGCACGTAAGATTGTCATATCTGCTACGCCCGTACCACGATATTCTGCAAGAACGATGACTTGTGCATTCGCAACTTGTTCGCTAACTTCAGCTACAACCGCTTTTTTCTCTGTAAGATTTAGACTCAAAGTCTGTACTCCTTCCGTTAATAAAGTGCCGCACAGATGTGCAACACCGCTCACGGCGTCCTTATTCAGGCACTACTCAAACAATCCTGTGTCGGGCTTCGCCATCTGCGCTGGTTTTAGAGGACAGAAGACAGAGGACTGAAGACAACAACATCTTCTTTCACCCATCAACTTTCCGCTTCAATTAAACCCCAGCCTTTACAGGCCTTGTAAGTTCCAACGGTCTTTGATGCTCTTGCTGTTTGCTGTTTAATTTCTTAACGTAAGAATTTATTAAACTAGCAAAGCAACAATCCCAAAGTTCTTTCTTTACGTAATTTAAAAAATTACGTAATAATTCTTAAATTCTTATGCAATGCTCGCTTGATCAATCCGCATGCCAGCACCCATGGTGCTAGAGACCGATATTTTTCTCAAAAACACGCCCTTAGATGCGGCAGGTTTAGCTTTGCTAAGCGCCTCCACTAAAGCCGCTAGGTTACCTTGCAATTGCTCAACTGTAAACGAAGCGCGACCAATCGTGCAATGCACAATGCCGCCTTTATCGGTACGGAATTGCACTTGACCTGCTTTTGCATTTTTAACTGCGGTTGCTGCATCTGGCGTTACCGTGCCTACTTTTGGGTTTGGCATTAAGCCACGTGGACCTAAAATTTGACCCAATGTACCGACGATACGCATCGCATCTGGCGTGGCAATCGCCACGTCAAAATCCAGCATACCGGCTTTAACTTGCTCTGCTAAATCTTCAAAACCAACAATATCAGCTCCAGCTGCTCTAGCCGCCTCGGCTTGTGCACCTTGCGCAAACACGGCTACGCGCGTGACTTTGCCTGTACCATTTGGCAATACTAATGCACCACGTACAAGTTGATCTGATTTACGTGCATCAATACCTAGGTTAATTACGGTATCAATAGATTCGTTAAATTTTGCAGTCGCGCCTGCTTTTACTAAGCCCAAAGCTTCAGTTATTGGGTAAAGCTTGTCACGATCTACTTTTGCGCGAAGCGCGTTAATTCTCTTAGCCATGTTATGCACCCTCCACTTCAATACCCATGCTGCGCGCGCTACCTGCGATGGTGCGCACTGCTGCATCCATGTCTGCCGCTGTTAAGTCTGGCATTTTGGTCGTTGCAATTTCTTCCGCTTGTTTACGGGTGATTTTGCCTACTTTATCTGTATGCGGCGCTGCCGAACCTTTAGTGATATTGGCTGCTTTTTTAATGAGAATCGTCGCTGGCGGCGTTTTCATAATAAAAGTGAAGCTCTTATCCGCAAACGCGGTAATCACGACTGGAATCGGCAGTCCTGGCTCTACGCCTTGGGTTGCAGCGTTAAACGCCTTACAGAATTCCATAATATTCAGACCGCGTTGACCCAATGCTGGGCCTACTGGTGGACTTGGGTTGGCTTTACCTGCTGGAATCTGCAGTTTAATATAGCCAATGACTTTTTTTGCCATCTTGGACACTCCTAATGTGGGTACGAACGCCTTAACTAAATTAAAGCTCCCCGTTAAATTACTAAAAACTACTAACTAACGACTACCTGCTGCAAACTAAATTTAAACTTCTTTTTCAATCTGACTGAAATCTAATTCTACTGGGGTTGCGCGACCAAAAATAACCACTGCAACACGCAGTTTGCTTTTCTCGTAATTAATTTCTTCAACACTGCCCGAGAAATCTTTAAATGGACCATCCACCACACGCACAGATTCACCTTTTTCAAAGGTCATTTTTTGCGTTGGATTCGACTTGCTATCATCCATACGCTGTAAAATAATTTCGACTTCTTTATCTTTAATTGGCGTAGGCTTTTGCGCACTGCCTCCAATAAATGCGGTGACACGTGGCGTACTTTTAACCAAGTGCCAGCTTTCATCAGACATGCTCATTTGCACGAGTACATAACCTGGATACAAGCGGCGCTCTGAAATCTTCTTAACACCCGCTTTCATCTCGATCACTTCTTCAACTGGCACTAAAATATCACCGAATTGATCTTGCAAATCTGAACGTGCAATACGATCTTCGATGCCCGCTTTTACTGAT
>JANLWF010000169.1:0-5376 GCA_031364385.1 Methylotenera sp. | reverse complement strand
TTCATCTTGCGAGCCCTCAGACAATAACTGCACTTGTCCGCTGGCTAAATCTTGCATGGCGACTCTAAATTTGCCACCATCATTACGAATATACGCCAAACTTTTACCGTCGGGTGAAAAACGTGGCGAAACATTATAGTTGCCTTCAAATGTTACGCGGCTAGGATTAGAGCCAGCGCTGCCGCCATCTGCGGGCACTTTGTAGATTTGTGGCTTGCCACCACGGTCAGAACTAAAATAAATCATACTGCCGTCGGGTGAAAATGCTGGCTCAGTATCAATCGCGCTACTTTTGGTGATTTGTTTTAAGCCGCTGCCACTCGAACTAATGGTGTAAATTTGTGAATTGGCACCGTAAGTGAGCACAATCGCCAGTTTGCTACCATCTGGCGACCACGCTGGCGCGCTGTTATTACCTTTGTAGTTGGCCAATATCTCACGGCTGCCACTGGTGAGCGATTGCACAAAAATAATGGGTTTTTTCTTTTCAAACGAAACATAGGCTAACTTAGTGCCATCGGGCGACCAAGATGGAGAAATAAGCGGCTCGTTCGATGACACTACGGTTTGCGGGCTGTGGCCGTCTGCATCCGCCACCTGCAAGGCATAGCGCTTGCCAGACTTAGTAATATAAGCGATGCGGCTAGCAAATATGCCCGATTGGCCAGTGAGTTTTTGGTAAATGATATCAGCGATTTTGTGCGCGGTAGTACGCGTTTGACTCGGTGCAATTTGATAATCCATGCCTGCCAGTTGCGTTTGCTTAAGCACATCCATCAACTGAAAACTCACCTTCAAACGGCCACCCGCCACACTTTCAACGTTACCAACGGTAATCGCTTGTGCCTGTAAAACCGCCCACTCAGCATATTTAATTTGTGCTGGCGTGGTAGGCAAATTGGCCATGCCACGCGTCTCCAGCACACGAAACAAGCCACTGCGGTTCAAATCTGCCGCAATAATTTCATTGATATTATCTTTTGTATTGCCCGCACCGCCAAAAGGCACAACGGCTATGGGTATTTGCTGCGCGCCACCGCCGCTAATTTCTATTTCTAAGGCGGCATTGGCCATTGATGCGGTTAAAAAAACTGCACAAAAAAGCATCCATCTAAATAATTTCATAAGCTATAGGTATCTTAATTGTCTAAAAAATTCAGTTAAATTCTACTGCAAACTCGCTTTGACGCCACACGATTTACACTTTATTACAATTTTTACGCTTTGCTTACAAACTAATCATTAGGTCTAAATTTCAACTTTAAGTTTCTAAACTGCGCTTTTAAGTCTGGGTCATCTGGTAACGGTAGCGGCTCTGAGGCCATAATGGCGCGCTCTACTGCCTCATCGCAAGCAGGGTTGTCACTTGATTTTGTAATTTTTGGGTTGCCACTTATTTGCCCTGTAGGTAGCACGCTAATTTCAACTCTTATCTCTGGGCTACCATCACCACACAACGTTTTATTCACATTATTGCGAATTTTAGCCTTAATTTTCTCAGTATATTCGCCAATTAAACTCGGATTGGCAGCGCTGCTCGCCTTCGCATCATCAGCACCATTTTCATTCAACATATCCTCTTTTAGCTTGCGTAAGGCTTTGTCTCTTTCTAATTTTTCTTGTTTTTCGGCGGCTGTTTTTTCACTTAAATCTTCCTCACGCATTTGTTGCGCTAGTTTCTTTGTGGCTTCATCTTTTCTACGCTTATCTTCAAGCAATTTCTCTTTTTCTTCTAACTCTCTTTTATTTTTCTCTAATTCAATATCAGCTTTTGGCTCTTCGGGCTTTGGTTTTTCTTCAATTTTAGGCTCTGGCTTGGGTTGTTCTTTAACAATGGGTGGCGGAGGTTCTGGCCTTGGCTCTTCTTGAACCACAGGCGGATTCGGTTTAGGTATTTTGTCCCATAGTTCAACTTCCGTCACATTCAAAACAGTATGCGCGGCTTTCCAATTAAACGAGACTAGCATTGCCACCAGCAAAACAGCATGCACGGCAATAGCCAGTATGCCCGCCTTCCAAGAGTCTGTATTTTCGTGCTTTCTCAACATATTAAATTTAACTTGCAGGCTTGAAAAGTAAGCCTACTTTGTCCACTTTGGCTTGTTTCAGTAAATCCATTACTTCTATTACTTTTCCGTATTGCGTTTTTTCGTCTGCAGCCACAACAACGGCACGCGGCGCTTTTTTAAGCTGTTTTTTAATTTCGAATAAAAGTTGATCTCGCGCTAACTTTTTGCCTTCAATTTCTGCCGTGCCATCTTTTCTTACCGTCACCACAATCGGCGCACCCACTTGTTTCATAGCTTGCCCAACTTTTGGCAGCTCCACCAAGCCTGGGTTGGTCATGGGCGCGGTTACCATAAAAATCACCAATAACACCAAAGTCACGTCGATATACGGTACCACGTTGATTTGGTTCATCATGCGGCGCTTGCGGGTTCTACTCATTTATTGACTCCTTCAAAAACGCTTGCAGAGGATGAAGCGCAAGCTGCGCAAAAGCCGCAGACAGTACAAAAAGTACGGCAAGGCTTTGAGCACAGCTTGCAACGCCGCGATTCGCCCATGCAAACATTTTTATCATGATTTACGCTGAAGAATATTAGTGAACTCTTCCATGAAGCTTTCATAGCGCACCGAAAGCCTATCTACGCTTGATGCAAAGCGATTATAAGCAATAACCGCTGGAATCGCCGCAAATAAGCCAATCGCCGTGGCGACCAGCGCCTCTGCAATGCCAGGTGCTACTTGACTTAGCGTGGCTTGCGCCACGTTAGATAAGCCTCTAAACGCATTCATAATTCCCCAAACCGTGCCAAATAGGCCTATATACGGGCTTACCGAGCCAACTGAAGCTAGAAACGGCAAATGCGCGTCTAGGTCATCCAGCTCACGGTTATAGGCAGCACGCATGGCACGGCGCGAGCCTTCCATCACGTCAGACACGCCCATGCCAGGTTGTTGCTTGTGGCGGACAAACTCTTTAAAGCCCGCCTCAAAAATGCTCGCCATGCCTTGTGGTTTGCGGCGACCAGCGGTCACGCTTTCGTATAATTTATTTAAATCGCCACCGCTCCAAAACTTATTTTCAAATTCTTCAGATTCTGTTTCTGCTCGTTTGATGGTGGCGACTTTAATAAAAATATACCACCACGAAAATAATGAGGTAATCAGCAATATCGCCATCACCGCCTGCACGGGCAGGCTGGCACCTGTGATAAGTGTCAATAAAGACATATCATTCGTTACTGTCATGTTTGCTCCATTGTTAATTTGATTTGTTCAGGAATGCCGACTGGCTTAAAAGTTAAGGCGTTTACACAGGCAAGTTTTACTTGCGCCTCTACCAAGGCTTGCTGATTGACGGTGATTTTTTGCAAAAATTCAAAACTACTGTGACCTACTTTGTGTAGTTCGCTAATAACTGTCAGCATGTCGTTAAATTTTGCTGATTTTTTAAAGGCTATTTGCATACTATGCACTACAAAAATGATATTCAATGTGTCTTTAAGATACGTTTGCTCAAAACCCAATTGGCGCAACCACTCGGTGCGAGCGCGTTCCATAAAGTTTAAATAATTGCTGTGATACACCACGCCGCCGCTATCGGTATCTTCGTAATAAACGCGGATTGGCCAGCTAAACTGTTGTGAGTTACCCATGGCTAAATTCTAACACAGAGGCAAAATTTAGTTTTTAAGATAGGCAAACTAGAATGGCAATAGCCTTTTCAATTTCAAACTTCAATCAACGACCAATTCAATATTGCACAAATCTAAGTTTTTTTTACAAAAAAAGCTTAGATTTCTAGGACATTTGTCATGCGTAGCTAGTTGATAACAACTAGAGGGCTAAGTAAAAAAATCCCATTAAAACAAGGATAAATAGCCCATTTTAATTCGCTTCCAATGGGATTAGCATAACTAATAGATTATTAGCCTAAAGTGTTCTCAGGCTAATTTAAATGGTTTTATGGTCACGCAAAATTTGATTAAATTAATACACTTAATCAATGATATTTCAAAAGCAGATTTTTATATTTTATAGGTAGCAAATCATGATTACTCGAAGACAAATGTTAGGGGGGCTAGGTGCTGCTGCGGCGGCCTCCGTTGCCATCTCTGTGCTAGGCGTCAAGTCATTGGCAAGGCCACATGCCGAATACACTAGCAAAACCCACGGTGCTGATTACTTTACCAATGTGGTGCTAACCAACCAAAATGGCGAGCGTGTTAAATTTTATGATGATTTGATTAAAAACAAATTTGTTGTCATCAATATGATGTATGCACAATGTAGCGAAGGTATATGCCCCATTAGCACCTATAACATGCGGCAGGTACAAAAGGCACTGGGTGATCGTGTCGGGCGCGACATTCACATGTATTCCATTACGCTATTGCCAGATTTTGATACCCCGCAAGTGCTTAAAAAATATGCGGTAGACAATAAAGTAGGGCCTGGCTGGCAGTTTTTAACTGGCAAATTTTCTGATATTGAAATAGTCCGCAGAAAACTGGGGTTTTATGATCAAGACCCCAAAGTGGACGCAGACCGCACCCAACATGCTGGCGTAGTGCGCATTGGCAACGATGCTTACGACAACTGGATGATGGCATCTGCGCTTGGTAGCCATGAATCTATATTACAAGTGATTAAGCATGCCGATAGGGCTTTAATACGTGCATAGCCACTAATTTAGCATTATCGCTTTGAATTTTATTAACCCCAACCACCACAGCTTACATTGGGAGGCAATATGTTAGATCAAGAAGAAGTATCCTATGGCGACGGCTCGCCAATAGCCGATGAATCTAGACGCAATTTATTCAAATTAGCCGTGGCGGGCAGCGTTGCATCGCTAATTACGCTTAAACAAAACGAGGCTCTAGGTGAAATAATACTGCCACCACCTATTATTATTCCACCAAGCCCACCTGTTGTATCATGGCAGGAATCTATACCAGAATACGTTTATCGGCCAAAAGTACCTGTGAGTGATTTAAACCCACCACCGCAAGCAATTGCTAATCACACGACAGATAATTCAGGCTCTGGCGAGTGCGGGCGAAATCCAATTCAGCAATTTGATGAGTTTTATCCTGCGGATGGTGAGAATCACGATACCTACGAGTTACATGTTGAAGAGAAGCTGCATAAGTTTAATCCAGCTTACCCCGAGCAACCCATTTGGGGTTATGACGGCATGTACCCTGGCCCCACTTTTCATGCGCGCTATGGTAGAACAGTCATCACTAGGCTTTTTAATGAGCTGCCACAAGACCATGTCGGCTATGGCTCACCTGAACTCTCTATGCACTTGCATAATTTGCATACGCCGTCTGAAAGTGATGGATTTACGGGGGATTATTTTAG
>JANLWF010000122.1:0-4219 GCA_031364385.1 Methylotenera sp. | reverse complement strand
TTCGGCAGTCGGCTCAGAAATTTGCATACCGTAGTTGCGGCGAATGTAATCGATAATAGCTTGGTCGAATTTATCGCCGCCAACACGCTCAGATTTGGCGTAAACAATGCCGCCTAGCGAGATGATACCCACTTCAGTGGTTCCGCCGCCAATATCTACCACCATTGAACCAGTCGCTTCGGCGACAGGCATATTCGCACCAATAGCGGCGGCCATTGGCTCTTCAATTAAAAATACTTGTTTTGCACCAGCGCGCTCGGCCGATTCTTTAATGGCGCGACGTTCTACCTGAGTAGAGCCAACTGGCACACAAATAATAATGCGCGGGCTGGGTGAAAACCAGCGTGCATCATGTACCTTACGGATAAAATATTTGAGCATTTGCTCGGTGACGGTGAAATCGGCGATTACGCCATCTTTCATCGGGCGAATTGCTTGAATGTTAGCAGGCGAGCGGCCTAACATGCCTTTGGCATCGGTGCCCACCGCCAGTAATACTTTTTTGCCATTAGGGCCGCCTTCGGTGCGAATGGCGACTACAGAAGGTTCGTCTAGTACAATGCCTCTGCCACGTGCGTAAATCAGCGTGTTTGCTGTGCCCAAATCGATGGCTAAATCATTTGAAAAGTAACTACTGATGAAACCGAACATATTGTTTTATCCTGTGCTTTGCGCAAACATTTATACATCTTTATTTGCAACTCAATCTGCAACTAAAGCCGTGCTTTAAAAGCAAGGTATAATAACGTATATTGCAGCTAAAATTAAGCTACATTTACATATTGTTACAAACAAATTCACTAGTTTTAAGTAGAAAAAGTTGAAAATTCGTCATGGCACTCAATTTAAACGATATAAAACGCATTGCGCATCTGGCTAGGCTTGAAATTAACGAGCAAGAAGCCGCTACAACACTCACTAAACTTTCTGGCATTTTAGGCCTAATCGAGCAAATGCAAGCGGTTGACACCGCCAGCATTACGCCGATGTCGCACTCGCAAGATGTGGTGCAGCGTTTACGGGATGATGTGGTCACACAAACCAATCAGCGCGAGGCCTTTCAAGCGAATGCGCCCACGCTTGGCAATGGCTCAACTGAACGTGCCGTAGATAATGGCTTATACCTTGTTCCAAAAGTAATTGAATAGATTAATAATATGATTAACAGTAGCCTAAAACAACTTAGCCAGATGCTGGCTAAAAAAACTATTTCTAGTGTGGAAATGACGCAAACATTTTTAAATCGGATCCACACTTTTAATCCAAGCATTAACGCCTATATCGCGCTGGATGACGCTAAAACACTCGCACAAGCCAAAGCGGCTGATGCGCGCATTGCTGCAGGCGACGCTGTGCCGCTCACAGGGATTCCATTCGCGCAAAAAGATATTTTTTGCGCTAAAGGCTGGCAAACCACTTGCGGCTCTAAAATGTTGGCGAATTTTATTGCCCCGTATGACGCGCATGTGATTTCGCAGTTTGACACCGCAGGCGCGGTCAATTTGGGCAAAACCAATATGGATGAATTCGCCATGGGTTCGTCCAACGAAACCAGTTATTTTGGCGGCGTCAAAAACCCGTGGGATTTTGATCGCGTACCAGGTGGCAGCAGCGGCGGCTCTGCTGCGGCAGTTGCGGCGCGTCTGTGTGCGGCGGCGACTGGTACGGATACTGGCGGTTCTATTCGTCAGCCTGCGTCGCTTTGTGGCTTTACAGGCTTAAAACCTACCTATGGCTTGGTTTCGCGTTATGGCATGATTGCTTTCGCATCATCACTCGACCAAGCTGGACCGATGGCGAAAAGTGCCGAAGATTGCGCGCTAATGCTCAACGTGATGGCAGGTTTTGACGAGCGCGATTCCACCAGTT
Source organism: Methylotenera sp. (assembly GCA_031364385.1). GTDB lineage: Bacteria > Pseudomonadota > Gammaproteobacteria > Burkholderiales > Methylophilaceae > Methylotenera_A. Next base: position 2,350 of record JANLWF010000122.1, on the reverse strand, counting down.
TAAATCGCCCCAAAGAAGACTACACGCGTGGTTTAGCGGCTATGCTAACAAACCAGCCGCTTAAAGGTTTGCGTATTGGCTTGCCAAAAGAGTATTTTGCCGATGGTCTGGATGCCAATGTGGACGAGGTTGTGCAGGCAGCCATTGCAGAATACAAAAAGCTAGGCGCAGAAATTGTGGACATATCGCTGCCCAATACCAAACTGTCCATTCCAGTGTATTACGTACTCGCACCAGCAGAAGCCAGCTCTAACTTGTCGCGCTACGACGGCGTGCGCTACGGCCATCGTGCGGCGGAATATACCGACTTAAACGATATGTATATGAAAAGCCGCGCAGAGGGTTTTGGCGCGGAAGTGAAGCGGCGTATTTTGATTGGTACTTATGTGCTGAGTGCGGGTTATTACGATGCCTATTACCTCAAAGCCCAGCAAATACGCCGTTTGATTGCGGATGACTTTATACAAGCGTTTACAAAATGCGACATTATTATGGGGCCAACCGCGCCTTCGACTGCGTTTAAAGCGGGTGAAAAAGCCGATGACCCTGTCGCCATGTATCTGCAAGATGTTTACACAATCGCCACCAATTTAGCGGGGTTGCCAGGCATGAGCATCCCTGCGGGGTTCTCGAACGGCTTACCTGTTGGCTTACAGCTGATAGGCAATTATTTTGATGAAGCGCGCATGTTAGATGCGGCGCACGCCTATCAACAAGTGACGGATTGGCATCTCAAAATGCCGCAAGGAATTGAATAATGGAATGGGAAGTCGTTATCGGGTTAGAAACCCACACGCAGTTAAAAACTAACACTAAAATTTTTAGTGGTGCGTCAATTAAATATGGCGCAGAACCCAACACTCAAGCCTGCGAGGTGAGTATTGCATTGCCAGGCGTGTTGCCAGTGTTGAACCGCCAAGCAGTAGAATGCGCGATTAAATTCGGCTTGGCGATTAACGCCGAAATCGCGCCTAGAAGCGTATTCGCGCGCAAAAATTATTTTTACCCCGATTTGCCTAAAGGTTATCAAATCAGCCAGTTTGAGCTACCCATCGTCGGCAAGGGCGCAGTCACCATTCAAGTGCCCGCCAACGGCAAAAACGCGGCTTACGAAAAAGTCGTCAACATCACCCGCGCGCATTTAGAAGAAGATGCGGGTAAATCAGTGCATGGGCTCTCCAATCAAAGCGTAGAGGGCATGAGCGGTATCGATTTAAACCGCGCAGGCACGCCGTTATTAGAGATTGTGACTGAACCCGATATGCGCAGTGCTGCTGAGGCTGTGGCCTACGCCAAAAAACTGCATGAGCTGGTGCAATGGATCGACATTTGCGATGGCAATATGCAAGAGGGCAGTTTTAGGTGTGATGTCAACGTTTCCGTGCGCCCAAAAGGCAGCGAAAAGTTAGGCACACGGCGCGAAATTAAAAACTTAAACTCGTTTAAATTTATGACGCAGGCCATTGAATACGAAACGCGCTGGCAGATTGAAACCTTGGAAGACGGCGGCAAAATTCAGCAAGCGACGGTTTTATTTAACCCAGATACTGGCGAAACAAAATCGATGCGAAGCAAAGAAGAAGCCAACGATTATCGTTATTTTCCTGACCCAGATTTGTTACCGTTGGAAGTGACAGAAGCTGATAAGGCGCGAGTAAAGGCAGATATGCCTGAGTTACCAGAAGCAATGAAAGCCCGTTTTGAAAGTACATATGCATTAAGTGCATATGATGCGAGTACGCTAACAACATCACGTACTTTCGCTGATTATTTTTTTACTACAGTTAAAGAATTGTTAAAGTTGGGAGTGGGCACATTAACTAGCAAAGACTACCCTACTGCTGAAGCTTATGCTGGAAAGCTTGCTGCAAACTGGGTGATGGGAACTATCTCCGCTAAACTAAATGTGGAAGAAAAAGAAATTGCCTGCAGCCCAATATCTGCAAGGCTTCTGGCGGCATTATTAAAAAGAATTAGCGATGGCACAATTTCAAATAATGCTGCTAAACAGGTGTTTGAGGTGCTATGGGCGGGCGATACCGACGTTGATGCGGTGATTGAAAGGTTGGGCTTAAAACAAGAATCCGACAGCGGCGCGATTGAAGCGGTAATCGATGAGATTTTAAAAGCCAACCCTGCCATGGTAGAAGAATTTAAATCAGGTAAGGAAAAAGCCTTTAACGCGCTAGTCGGTCAAGCCATGAAAGCCTCAAAAGGCAAGGCCAACCCTGCACAAGTGAATGAAATTTTAAAGAAAAAGCTGACTAGCTAAAAAACCGACTATCTAGTCTTCCAGAGCTAGTTTTCCAAGTCTAGCCTTGAAGTCTAGCTATTTTGAATTTCAGTTATT
>JANLWF010000098.1:0-6771 GCA_031364385.1 Methylotenera sp. | reverse complement strand
ACAGGACCCGTGACTACGACCAATTCTGGGCCTGGTGCGGCGGCCACTGCAACATTAACGGTCACCAGTGCTTCATTAACCGTCACTAAAACCACCAGCACGCCAACGGTAGTCAATACTGCCACTGGCACCACCGCCACTTACACATTAACAGTCAGCAATAGTGGTAATGCAGCCGCTACTGGGGTAAAGGTGATCGATACATTAGCTGTTGGTTTTACCTATGGCACCACCACTAGCATTACGCTAAATGGCACGGCAGTTCTGCCTGCTAACTTTCAAGTGATTACTAGCGGCACACAAACTAACACTACCCCGCAGTGGGATACCAATCCCACAGGTGGTTTCACTATTAATGCAGGGCAAACGCTGATGATTACCTTTTTGGCAAACGTTGCCAGTACTGTGACGAATGGCACTTACAACAATAGCGCTAGCGCAACAGGTACGGCACGCTCTATTACCAACTTTGACGGCACTCTAGCTGTCAACACTAGCGATAACGTCACGGTGACTAGCGCAGTGTTAACGGTATCTAAAACCACCAGTACGCCGGCAGTGACAAATACGGCAACTGGCACCACGGCCACTTATACATTAACAGTTACCAACAGTGGTAGTGTAGCCGCTACAGGTGTGAAGGTTAGTGATGCTCTGCCATCTGGATTCACCTACGCAAGCACTAACAGCATTACTCTTAATGGACTGTTATTGCCGTCTATAACTTATACTGTCACTGGTACCACCAATCCACAATGGGACACTGTCGCTGCAGGCGCTTTCACAATTAATGCTGGGCAGACTTTAGTGATTGAATTTGTGGCTAATGTGGCTAGTAGTGTTGCTAATGGCACATATAACAACAGTGCATCGGCCATCAGTGCCAATGCCGCTAGCATTACAAATTTCGATGGTGCATTGAGCACAGCCGACAACGTAACCGTGACTGGCGCAGTAGTGGCTGGTGTGTCGCTGTACGGTACAGTGTACAACGACGGCAACCATAACTTGCAGCTTGATAGCAACGAAAGCGGTACAGGATTGACTTTGTTTGCTAAACTAGTAGTCAACGGCGGCAGCAGCGCAATCCAAGCAGTAGTTATTAGTACAGCTACAGGCACCTATAACTTCAGCAGTGTTTCTGCTGGAACTTATCTTATTGTTATAGATGACAACAGTACGCTTACTGACATTACCCCTAATATTGCTGCGGGTTGGTTAGGCACTGAAATGCCTGATTCCACACGCAGTAACGTTTTAGTAAGTACTGTTGATTTAAATAATTTGAATTTTGGCTTATTTAATGGCAGTAAGCTTAGTGGCACAGTGTTTGCAGATTCTGGTACAGGTGGCGGCACTGCAAATAATGGCGTTAAAGAGGGCGGCGAGTTTGGCATTGCAGATGTGACGGTCAAAGCCAGTACTGGCGCTACAACTTACGATATGGCGGTTACCGATGGTGCTGGTAGCTATACGCTGTGGATTCCAGCCGCCGCAACCAACCCAGTATTAATTATCGAAACCAATCTTAGTAACTATTTATCTACGGGCGGTAGTGCTGGCAATACTACTGGCAATTACACACGTACCAGCGACAGCACTAGTTTTACTTTTGCCGCAGGTATAACTTACACCAATGTGAATTTTGGCGATGTGCTAGTCAACCGCTTTGCTGCTAACGGTCAACAAACGGGCTTGCCAAGTAATGTGCTGTTTTATGCACACCAGTTTGACGCAGGTAGCGCAGGTACGTTGGTATTCAGCAGTAGCAACACACCTAATTGGCCAACTATTTTGTACCGCGATCTCAACTGTAATGGGCTAATCGACGCCACTGACACCGTGCTAAGCACAGCCACGGTTGTGGCTGGCGGACAAATATGCGTGATTGACAAAGTGACGATACCCACAGGTACAGCCCTTGGCTTGCAAGCTAATACTACCGTGCAAGCTGTGTTTACCTACACCAATGCTAGCCCAGTATTATCAAGCACTTTAAGCGTGATAGACACAACTACAGTAGGTGCCGTGTCTGCAGGCTTAGTGCTAACTAAAGCAGTAGATAAAGCCACCGCGCAAGGGGGAGACGCTGTGACTTACACGCTCACTTACCAAAATAATAGTAGCGCACCTATTTCTAACATAGTGATTAATGATGCTACACCTGCCTATACAAACTTTCTCTCGGCTAGTTGTGTATTACCCTTACCCGCCGCCATTAGCGCATGTAGCGTCACCAGCGCACCCGCGATAGGCGCTGTGGGTGGAGTTGTATGGACGCTCACAGGCACCCTGTCGCCATCATCCACAGGGCAGGTAAACTATAGTGTTAAGGTGAATAACTAGGTCATTTTAAACTGCCAAACGGTATTAACGACTAGATTTTCAATTTTCTATTTAGTGCATACTTCTTAATATAAATTAGAATAATCTTTTGCTATTTGAAACTTTTAGCATCTAGCACTCTCAAACCGAGAGTGCTAAAATAGCACTTATTATTAATTAAGGAGTTTCATCATAAACGCTTTAACGATTCCGTCGATTTCATCTTTAGATAGCTTTGATCAGTACATGCGTGCCATTAAGGTCTTTCCGATTCTGAGCGCTGAAGAGGAGCATAGGTATGCAACACGCCTAAAGAATAATAATGATTTAGAGGCTGCACAGATGTTGATTGTTTCACATCTGCGCTTGGTTGTAAGCATCGCCCGTGGTTATATGGGCTACGGATTGTCTCAGTCTGATCTAATTCAAGAAGGTAATATTGGCCTGATGAAAGCGGTAAAGCGCTTTGACCCAGACCGGGGCGTGCGTTTGGTTTCATTCGCCATGCATTGGATTAAGGCTGAAATGAATGAATTTATTGTGCGCAATTGGCGCTTGGTGAAAACTGCAACAACTAAAGCCCAGCGTAAGTTATTTTTTAACTTGCGTAGCATGAAACAAGGCTTGGGCACGCTGCAGCCCAACGAAATTAAGCGTATTGCGCGCGATCTGAAAGTGAAACCAGAAGAAGTCATGGAGATGGAGTACCGTTTAAACGGACATGAGATCTCGCTAGATGCGCAGGTTGATGATGATGGCGATGATAGTTTTAGCCCAATTGCTTATTTAGAAGACGAAAGCCCAGAGCCATCTGAGTTCTTGGCCAATCAACAAAGTGAGCAATTGCAATCTAAAAGCTTAAGTAAAGCACTTGAAAGCTTGGATGAGCGTAGCCGCCGCGTGTTAGAAGCACGTTGGTTGAGCGAAAGCGCCGCATTAACACTGCATGATTTAGCTGCTGAATTCAACGTTTCTGCGGAGCGTATTCGCCAAATTGAGCAAAAAGCTATGCAAAAAATTAAGGGCTTGATGTTGGCTGCTTAATATCATTAAGTCATAAAAAAAGCCGCTTTAAAAAGCGGCTTTTTTATTAACTATTGAAAACTAAGCAGCTTTTGCCTCTGCATCATTTTCAAAAGCTAGCGCATTGCCCATGTGCTGGCGCAATACTTGTAAGTCTGTCATCTGTGCACGAATACTTTTCTCGATATTTTCAAGTTCTATAATACGATCTTCCAAAGTATCAGTCGCTTTATAAATGCGTTTAATGCTTTCTAAGCGACGACGCAATTGCAATTGATGCTCACGCACTTGCGACTCCATCGGTGCGATTACCGCTTTTAGCCAATTTTCTACATCACGGTTTGCCACTTCATACACATGAATCACACGACTGGCCAAGGTTTCAAAAAACTTAGTCGTCAGCGTCATTTTTTCGTTAGCAATCATATTAAAAGCGGTATTAAATTGCTCTTTATAAGCGCGCTCCAGTTTAGCCAACTCTTTTTGATAGCGCAAAGTTGAAAATGCTGGGGGTTCAGATTTACGTAAGCCATGTTCTTTAGAGAACTTGTCATACATCACGTCCATCATTTTTTTAATCTCATCTATTTGCGCATCTGATGACACCAAGCGACCTTTAAGATCTGTAAAAAAGCCGTCCATTGCTCCGCGGATAGATTTAGTGAAGCTGGCTTTAATCATGGTTTCGCGTGTGGTATGCACTTGCACTTTAAGCGCCTCCATACCTAGCAAGGTAAACAGCTTGTTGCTTTGTTGCGAAAACACGCTACGCAGTGCTTGAAAGCGTTGCAGCCCTTTTTCAAAGTTTTCTTTATCCACTTTCACTTTGTTCATCATGTGCTCAACCACATCTTCGTTTTTGCCACGCAAACCACGAAGCTCTTCAAGCTGTTCCACCACGCCTGATACGCGCGACTCTAAAATCATGCTCGAATTACTGATTAAATCATCAATCTCGTTTTTGGTATTGTCGCGTACAATTTCTTTTTTCGATGGAATTAACTCGTCTGACAGTGCTTTTTCAAGCTCTGGTAAACGGCTTTGTGCCAACAAAGCTTCATCGCCATTGATCTTAGCAAGCAGCCCTTTTTGTGCGGAGGTTGGGAAAATTTGATTGATTTCCAAACCAAGTAAATCAGCACTAGTCTTAATTTGCTTGTTTATTTCTTTTTCAATTTCTTTTTCGTTTTTAAGCGCGTCCCAAAGACCGTCAATTTTGTTCAATACGGCTAAACGACCTTTTTGTTTCCAGCGTGTACCACTAATATATTGGCGCCACACATCAATTTCAGATTTAGTGACGCCAGTATCAGCCGCTAAAATAAATAGTACCGCATGTGCGTTTGGTAACATGTTCAGTGTTAACTCAGGCTCTGTACCAATTGCATTTAAACCTGGTGTATCTAAAATCACCAAGCCCTGCTCCAACAAAGGATGTGGGAAATTAATCATGGCATAGCGCCAGCACGGAATATCAACGGTGCCGTCTTTATTGAGGCTCATAGCATCATCGCTACTGTTTGGGTCAAACAAACCAAATTTTTCTGCTTCTTCCGCTGTCACGGTTTTAGTGCTACTGACTTCTTTAAACGCAGCAACCATGGTGTCGTTCTTATCAACGTCAAAAGCTACGGTATGCCATTCGTCTGGATAGCGTTTATATTCGGTGGTGGTTGCATCTGAGGCTCGTGTTTCAATCGGCAACATCGAGATTGAAGTTGGTTTAGATGGGTCGTACAACAGCTCGGTTGGGCACATAGTGGTGCGACCTGCGCTTGATGGCAACAAGCGTTGACCATAATCAGCAAAGAAAATCGCGTTAATAAGCTCTGATTTACCGCGCGAAAACTCCGCTACAAAAGCCACATTAAGCTTGTCTTCACGTAGTCTTTCCAGCAAGTTAACAATACGCTGATCAATCTGCGCGTCATTCAACTCTTGCTCATTTAGCCAGCTACGATAGTCACAAATGCTATCAACAAGCGCTTTTCTCCACTCAGAGTAAGCTGCAAACTGATGCGCTAATTTATTTTCTGCCATTCCAATCCCCAAAAGTGGTGCCAAAATGGCTACTTTTCTAGTAATTGTACTTTATCATGCCAATGTAAATAGTCAAATAAATCAGCAACATTCTAATGAATAATTAATCTAGTATCTGATGAAAGGTAATTTTTAAACGACAAGCGGTGTATAACTTAAAAAATCTGTGGTAAATACCGCTAATTCATTAGCTAACAGGCATGTTCTGCTATCATTTCACTTTGTGTGATTGCGATGATTTTAAATGAGCGGCCTAAACCTAAACACCCCGAAACCGATTGATATTCGCCTGCACCAAGCGTCGCGCCTGTTAGAAATTAAATTTGATAACAATACCGAATGTATGCTTTCTTGTGAGTTTCTGCGCGTTCACTCCCCTTCGGCCGAGGTGCGTGGCCACGGTGCGGGGCAAGAAACGTTGCAACTTGGCAAAGAAAACGTGAATATCACTGCCATCGAACCAGTCGGCAATTATGCGGTCAAGTTGGTGTTTTCAGATGGCCACGATACGGGCTTGTATTCGTGGGATTACTTGTATTATTTAGGCGAAAATTACGAGGCAATGTGGCTGGAATACATTGGCAGGCTTGAAATGGCTGGGCACAAGCGAAAGGAAGTGTAATGAGCAAAGAAAAAATACAGCAAACCACACATTTTGGCTATAAAACGGTTGAAGAAACCGAAAAACAAGCAAAAGTTGGTGAGGTTTTTCACTCGGTTGCCAGCAAATATGACTTGATGAACGATGTCATGTCTGCTGGCTTACATCGTGGCTGGAAGCGCTTTGCGGTGGAAATTAGTGGCGTAAAAGCGGGTGACAAAGTGCTGGATATTGCAGGCGGTAGTGGTGATTTATCTAAACTTTTTGCCAAAAAAGCAACCTCGACTGGCGAAGTTATTTTAACTGACATTAACGCCTCTATGCTGGCAGTGGGCCGCGATCGCATGATTGACGAGGGTCTCAGCGTGCCAGCAACGCAATGCAATGCTGAACAATTACCTTTCGCAGATAATAGCTTCGATTGCGTGATTGTCGCTTTTGGGCTGCGTAATATGACGCATAAAGATATTGCTTTGCGCGAAATGCAGCGCGTGTTAAAAGTGGGCGGCAGATTGCTGGTGTTAGAGTTCTCGAAAGTGTGGCAGCCATTAGAAAAACTGTACGATGTTTATTCGTTTAAATTATTGCCGTTAATGGGTAAATTAATCGCAAAAGATGAAGCCAGTTACCAATATTTGGCTGAGAGTATTCGTATGCACCCAGATCAAGAAACGCTGAAACAAATGATGCTGGACGCGGGTTTAAGCAATGTAAATTACTACAACCTTAGCGCTGGGGTCGTCGCTTTGCACAAGGGTTATAAAACCTGATGCTGAAGCCTT
>JANLWF010000156.1:0-10699 GCA_031364385.1 Methylotenera sp. | reverse complement strand
GCTTTTGAATACGGTACGCATGGCGACGACTATCCTATCAGACAACTCACCAAGCACCCAAAAAACCAGCAAAAATTTCCTGTTGCGAATTTACTGCCGAAGGTAGGCGACATTGTACTTTTTCCTTCTTCTTTATTTCACAGAACCATTCCTTTTAACTCAAACCAAGAGCGCATCTGTATTGCGTTTGATCTAAAGCCCAATGGCCACATTTCACCAAAAAATAGTGTTTAGTTTTTTGACACATATGTGTCAAAATAAAGAACTAAGTTGACGAAATTTGCACGCTTAAATTTCAATATTAATAACAAAAACGTCAATCTAAAAAACAAGTCTAGCTAAAATAAATTGTAATTACATTATCTTATCCATTGATTTTGTTAACAATAATTTACATTTGGTATGCTTATTTTTTTATCTCTCCATTTTTGTATAAATTGGCTTAAACATTGCTTCGTTTAATACTAATAATCCGAAATCGAGATTAACCCAGAGGAAATAACAATGACGGATGTGCAATTATTTGACGATTGTTCGGTACTTATTGTTGATGATCAATCAACCAGTAGAACTATACTTTCGCACGTGGTAAAAAGTATTAACTCTAAAATTAAAGTAATTGAAAAAAGCAATCCCGAACAAGCGCTAGAATGGGCTACAGAGAATACTGCAGATGTGGTGTTTGTCGATTATGTAATGCCCGAAATGAATGGTATAGATTTTGTGCGCTTGCTTAAAACATTGCCAAGATACGAATCTGTGCCTGTGGTTATGATCACCATTAAAAAAGATACAGAAACCCGCTACGAGGCTTTAGAGGCTGGCATAGCAGATTTTTTAAGCAAGCCAGTGGATGTATTTGAATGTACTGTGCGCTGCAAAAACTTACTCACTTTGCGTCAGCAACATATTGCACTACAAAATAAAAGTAGCTTACTCGAAGGTCTAGTAAGAGCCGCCACGGTAGAGATTAGATCGCGCGAAAAAGAAACTTTAATGCGCCTAGCGCGCGCTGGCGAACACAAAGATTACGACACTGCCTTGCACTTACAGCGCATGTCACTTTACAGCAGAGCGCTGGCTGAGGCGATTGGGCTAAGCGAAGAAGAAGTCGAAATTATTGAACTGGCCTCACCATTGCACGACATTGGCAAAATTGGTATCGCTGATAGTGTTTTGCTCAAAAAAGGCCCGTTAGACGACTTGGAATTGAAAGCGATGCGCAAACATCCGTTAATAGGCTATGAGATTTTGCAGGATAGTCCATCTAAATACTTACAAAAAGGTAGCGAAATCGCACTAGCGCACCACGAGCGCTATGACGGCACTGGTTACCCCTATGCACTTAAGGGCAATGAAATTCCGCTTTCAGCTCGCATTGTCGCACTTGCAGACGTATTCGATGCGCTTACCAGCGTACGCCCTTATAAAGAAGCCTGGAGTATAGATCAAGCGCTTGATTATGTGCGCGATGAAAGCGGTAAACATTTTGATCCTGAATTGGTAAAAGTGATGCTAACAATGCGGAACCAACTTGAAAAAATTCAAAGCGAACACGCAACAGCTATCCACTAAAAGTGGTCAACGAAACCCTTTTAATATTAAACTTTAATTGAAACCTGCCTAAGCTTATTCAATTTCACCAAAAATAAAATGAGGCCCACAATTAATTGTTGGGCTCACTTTATAAAGTAGCCCTCAATTATCTAGACAACACTCTTACAGATGTTGCCCGTTTTAAAGATACTTGAAGTAAGTCAAAATAGCCCGTTTCAAAGCAACTACTTGCCCCTGAAAAATAAGTCCTATAGTGCTCGAACAATGTTTCTCCATAGCGCTCAATAATAATGTCCTTATTAAGCTCTAGCCTTCTATTCCACTCTCTTAAAGTAGGCACATAATCTAGGCCGATTCTACTCACTGCAGCAATTTCATACTTATCCACAATAGCTGCCTGAATATCACTAATAGTAGCCATTGCCGAACCTGGGAACACTCTTTGCAAGTATTTAGAACCTCTCAACTCAATTAAATTGTTAGGTGGCCTTGTAATAACAATGGTTTGAAGTGCAAATTGTGCTTCTGGTGTTGAAATACTTAAACACCAATCAAAAAAGTCTTTGTAAACATCGCGATGGCGATTTGCAACGTTCTCCTCAAGCGTTGCAAAGTGTTCAAAAACTTCAACAGAAACAATCGCATCATATTTTCGTTCTGGTGGTGAATAATTTTGCCATGGGCAAAGGTCCAGCGTAACATTCGACTTCTTTATGCTATTAACGTATTTAAATTGCTCGGTACTTATAGTTACAGCATGCACTTGTGAGTTTTCATATTTCTCGGCAATGAAATTCATGAATCCGCCCCAACCACTTCCTACATCCATAACGTGGTGACCAGGTTGAATATTTGCATATTGGCATAATCTATTAAATTTAGCTTCTTGTGCATCCTCTAAAGTAGTGGCTTTATCCCATATTCCACTACTGTATGCACGATGTTTTTTATCTAAAAAGAGGGCAAAAAAATCATTATCCTCATCATAATGACTTTCAATATCGGCCTGTGTTGCCATTTGTTATCCTAACTAATAATATTTATTACAAAATTATAAAGCCTAATCTGCGTTTTGCAGGAGTTTTTCTAAAACAAATATATAAGCGCGTTAAGAACCTTTGTAACGGTTAATTTTTCGTCAGTTATGACAATAATTTTCAGTTTCACAAGTGCGACATTGAGTAATAATTTATCAACATATTGATTGTAAACAATAATTTTAATTTAGTTGCGATGGCATAAACTTTGCTTAAATTTAACTAAAAATAAAACTTGTTATCGAGGATTTATATTGTGAACGAATTACTACATTTGCCAGTAAAAGCATCGGTTTTTATCAACACCGTGAAACATGTATTTAGGCGTATTTTTGATTTTATAGAATTTAATAAGCATGGTGAAGAATACCAGCAGGCGACATTAAGGCTCACTGTTGCTAGTCTGTATATGTCCGTTCTTTACACGTTTTATCCAGATATGTCACCAGCACTTTCTGTATCGTGGACATGCTTTACCTTATTTTCCTTTGCTCTACTTATACACACAAGAATAAACTCCAGCTTAAACCAGAAACGACAATTACTTGCCATGTCAGCAGATGTTTCATTAACCTCTCTGGCAGTCTATTTAACAAACGACATAGGCAGTGTTTTTATAGGCATATATTTGTGGTTAATTATTGGTTATGGGTTCAGGTTTGGCCGAATGATGCTAATAACGGCTTACATTATGAGCCTAATAGGCTTTATGACGGCAAGCTTATTGAGTCCACATTGGCAGGAGAATCTTGTCACGTTTTATGGGCTTTTATTTACGCTGGCGACTATACCTATGTATGCACTTATTCTGCTTAATAGGTTAAAAGATGCTACCACCAAAGCCGAAAACGCCAATAAGGCCAAAAGCCAGTTTTTGTCGCACATGAGCCATGAGATTCGCACTCCACTTAACGGAATCGTGGGGGCATGCAGTTTGTTAGCTAATACATCGATTACTAAAGACCAAAAAATGCTTTTTGATGTTGTTCATTCTTCTTCAGAATTATTGGTGCAATTAGTTAACGATGTATTAGATATATCTCAAATTGAAAGCGGAAAAATTGTTAGCAAAGTAGCTAGTTTTAACTTGCAGCAATTAGTAAAAGATACTGTTAATTTGTTTAACAACCAAGCAAATGCAAAAGGTATTTTACTTAGCTACGATATTGCTGATGATGCGCCCTTAATGTTACAAGGCCAGCTTTTACATATTAAACAAGTATTAATCAATTTAATAGGTAATGCCGTTAAATTTACCGAGAATGGATCCGTCAGCGTAAACGTAAAGGTGACTAAGCAAACCGAAAGCCAAGCACACATCATGTTTGAGATTGTTGATACTGGTATTGGCATTGAAGAAGGCGCGATTAAAACAATATTTGAAAGCTTTACTCAAGCCAACAATTCAATTAAATACAAGTTTGGTGGCACTGGCTTAGGTACTACCATATCAAAAAATCTGATTAGTTTTATGGGTGGTAACCTAAAGGTAGAAAGCCAATTAGGCGTTGGATCTAAATTTTGGTTTGAGCTTGCATTAGATAAAAATAGTGATGCGCAAATAGAAAAACCAATTGAGCGCAATTTGGTTAATGCCCAAGCAAGCTCATCAGAAATATTAGTATTTAGTGATTTTAAAAAGCCCGCTAAAAAGCAAACAAAATCCTATCGTGTGCTAGTAGCTGATGACAATGAAGTGAATAGTATGATTATTACGAAGATATTGTTGCAAGAAAATCATCAGGTGGATGTGGTTAATAATGGTGAATTAGCCTTAGATAAATTACGTGACGCAGACTACGATTTAATGATTTTAGATGGCAATATGCCAATTATGGGCGGCATGGAAGTTATTCAAATATATCAAGCGCTTAATATAGGAAAACCACAAATACCTACCATTGTTTTGAGTGCCGACGCGACAATAGAGACCATAGAATCATTTAGAGAAGTTGGCGTGAGTGCTTACTTAACAAAACCCATTCAAATTGATTTGTTAATACAAACAATAGAAGATGTTGTTTCACAATCTACATTTAAAACGGCTGAGGTGATTGATTACACTAATGCTAAGCTAGATAGCCAAAATGATGCGCTATTATTAGACGTAAGCAGATTAAACAGCTTGCAACGGTTAGACGCCAATAGCCACTTTATTGAAAAATTAATACTAGATTTTATGGCAGATACAGATCAAAGAATGGCATCGCTAAACGCGTATATAAAAGCCCAAGACTTTATAAACATTAAAGCTTGCGGCCACACTATTGCTGGTAGTGCTGGTAATGTAGGCGCTAGCGAACTAGCCAAGTTATGCGAGAACTTGAGTAGTATTAATCCATCTGATAACTTTAAAAGTATTGAATTATTAGCTGGCAATGCACAAGATATTTACGCACGCACCAAAGTGTTTTTATGGGATTACTTAAATCAACAAAGCATCAATCTGCAGATACCAAAATAAGTACTTGATGAATTAAATGCCTGGCTAACTAAGTACTAGCTTTATTAAGCGCTTTGCTTTAACTGCACCACGTTATTGGCAGATTGATTGGTATTGAAGTTAGGTGTTTTTATATATTGCTTCTCTTGATTGTAAATAAAACGATCCATAATGCTGAATTCTCTATCAGAAAGCTTAAGCGCTACATCTACCCATAGCCGTGTAATATCCATTAGCTCATCGCTAGTAATTGGGTTAATGTGGTTTTTAGCTTTTTGTGCAGCTAAATAACCATTTGAAAAGCGTTTGTTTTTTTCTATCCAGTTGTACACCGCTTTTTCACCTTCTCCATCATCCACTAGCACATCTACCAAGCCCATTTCATGTGCTTGTTCAGCGGTATATTGTTTACCTTTAAGAATCATCTCATCTGCAATTTTAACGCCTGCTTTTCTGGCAACTAGACTGTATCCGCCCATGCCTGGAAACATATTAAATAATATCTCAGGAAAGCCAAACAAGCTTTTGCGCTCGGCAATTACAATATCGCTGGCAAGCACGGCTTCAAGGCCCCCGCCTAAGGCAAGCCCCTGCACCAGACTAATATTAATGATTGGAGAATTATTAAATCGCGAAAGCTTATTAGCCAAAACATCAATGCCTTTGGTTGCATAGTTTAGCAAGGCCTCTTTATGCCTATTAATGGCAAGCTCACGAATCATAGCCAAATGCCCACCTAAATTAAAAACATCAGGTGTAACAGAAGCTGCAACCGAGTATTTAATATGATGTGCTTTATCGCCATCAAACAAAATACCAGCTGTTTTTTCAATCTCTTTTTGGTGCTGCGTTAGCTCGCTAATCAGCTCGTGGTTAAAGCATGGAATTATGTTTTTTTGATTAAAGCATGTCCACAGTACTTCATGACTTACGTCGTATCGAATAGACAGTTGTTTAAAATTATTGCTAAGACCACTCTCTTCAATATTCATAAAAACTTTCATTCAAAGATATAAAAATTAGTAAAATTTTATAGATTAAAGATAATATAACGTATGATTAAATTATAATATAGCTTAATTAGACTGTTAAAGGATATAAATTTATGGTTGAGCATGCAACTCCATTAGAGAATGAGATTAAAAAATTTTTAATGGACCTATTAGTACAAGAAAATAAAATTGATGTAGCTCAATTAAAACTTGATAGTAACCTTAAAGGTTTAGACATAGATTCGTTTGGTTTTTTAGAAATAATTTTTAGTATTGAGCATAAATACGACGTATCATTTCCCAAAAATTTTGAGCATATTAAAACTTTGCAAGATGTAATAACTGTCACGCATGATTTAGTGCTGGAAAAAAATAAATCCGTTGCAACATGTTGATTTAGTTACGAATGTCTAACTATCGCCGCGTTGTTATTACTGGTTTCAGCGCTGTATCTCCGTTAGGTAATACTATTGAAGAATTAACCCGTAATGTGTTTGCGGGTAAATCGGGTATTAGGTTATTGGAGGCTGCATTTACAGAGCAACTAATATGCAAAATTGCTGCTCAGGTTAATTTTAACCCTGCCGATTATTTCAGTAAAAAAAGTGATTACGCTATCCTTGATCGTAATGGTCAGATGGCGCTACACTCTAGTATTGATGCGGTTAAGCACTCAAAATTGTTACTAGATGATGAGTTAAAATCGCGCACTGGCGTATATATAGGCACTGGAATGGGTGGAGCATTGTCGGTTGAGGATGGCTACCAAACGCTTTATACCAAAGGTGAAAATCGTCTAAAGCCTTACACGGTTTTAATGTGCATGTATAACAGCGCAGCCTCAGCCATTGCAACACATTTTGCAATTTCCGGCTCAAATCAAACTTATTCAACCGCATGTTCATCGTCTGCCGTGGCTATAGGCCAAGCGATCAGAGATATACGCCACGGCTACACTGATGTTGCATTAGCGGGCGGTACAGATGCCATTTTATCCTACGCCAGCATTAAATCTTGGGAAGCCATTAGAACGCTAGCCGATGAAGATAAAGATGATTTGAGTGCCTCGTGTAAGCCCTTCTCAGGCAATCGCTCAGGCTTAGTTATTGGTGAAGGTGCGGCCATGCTGGTATTAGAAGAATATGAGCAAGCAAAAGCGCGTGGCGCAGAAATTTATGCTGAAATTATTGGTTATGGCGCTGCAAACGATTACCAACATATTGCAGTGCCATCAGTTGAAGGACAATCAGCCACCATGGCTGCTGCGCTTAAAGACGCTGGTTTAAACCCTGCAGATATTCAGTATATTAATGCACACGGCACAGGCACTGTTTTCAACGATATTACCGAAACTAATGCCATTAAAAAAGTATTCGGTTCTCATGCTTACAATCTAAGCGTTAGTTCAACCAAATCTATGCACGGGCACCTGATGGGCGCTGCGGGTGCGCTTGAAACAGTGATCACCACGCTGGCTATTTACTCAAACCGATTACCGCCAACTATAAATCTAAAACTGCCAGATCCAGCATGCGATTTAGATTATGTGCCCAACGTAACAAAATCTGTCCCTAGGCTAGATTATGCCATGTCAAACTCATTTGCTTTTGGGGGAACTGGTGCCAGTTTAATTTTAAAAAAACTCAATTAGAAAATAACACCCATCATTTCTTAATTATGTTGTAATAAAACAACATATTTTAGTTAAGATTAAGGTTAAATTTATAGCTAAAATACCTTAAATTAATTCTATAACTTACTGAGATGATACTATTTGATTGGTCTTATTTACAATCTGCGAAAGTTTGTTCCATGAAAAAAATATTTTTTAGTTTTGTTGTTTTTACAACGCCTCTAATTTCACAGGCCGCTGGTTTTGCGCTAATCGAGCAAAATGCTAGTGGAATGGGAAATGCCTATGCTGGCGGCTCAGCAATTGCAGAAGATGCCAGCACTATATTTTTTAACCCAGCAGGCATGACTTACATTCAGGGCATACAAGCAGTTGGTGCATTGCATTTAATTAACCCAAATGCGGAATTTAATGATAAAGGTTCTGTTGCTGCAGACTTTCCTGGTCCTGCACCTGCCAGACCATTAGGCGATGAAGGCCCTAATGCAGGCGATTTGGCTTTTGTGCCTAATTTTTATTTCAAGATGGATTTAACAGATAGCGTTAAATTAGGTGTTGGAGTAAATGCCCCTTTTGGTTTAAAAACTGAGTACGACCGCAAATGGGTAGGTCGTTTTCAAGCAGATAAGTCAGAAGTTAAAACAATTAATATCAACCCTTCGATTGCTTTTAAAGTGAACGATCAGCTTGCTTTAGGTTTTGGCGTTTCTGCAATGCGTGCTGAAGCTACGCTTTCGCGTGCAATTAACGTTGGTTTAGCAGAATCGAATGTGGAAATTAAAGGAAATGATTGGGGATTTGGGTTTAACTTAGGCGCCATTTTTCAAGCAACTGCTGATACTCGTATTGGTGTTGCGTACCGCTCAAAAGTTGAGCAGCATTTAGATGGGCGCTCTAAATCACCTTTTACAGCCGTAAACGCCAACCCGAAGCGAACTCTTAACATTGGCGTGAATGCGGACGTGACCTTGCCTGAAAATTTTTCAGTAAGCGCGTTTAGCCATATAAATGATACATGGGATTTAATGGGTGATGTGACTTGGACGCGCTGGAGTCAGCTCGAAGAATTAAGAATTCTTCGCGACAATGGATCCACACTTGCTGTGACCCCCGAAAACTGGAACAACACCCTGCGCTACTCAGTTGGTGTAAATTATATTTACACCGATGCTATTAAATTACGTGCTGGCTTGGCGTATGATGAGGAGGCAATCAGCGACAAATTCCGTACCGCGCGTATTCCTGGCAACGATAGAAAATGGCTATCATTGGGTGCTGGATGGCAAGTAACGCCAGCATCTAAGTTAGATATAGGTTATTCACATTTATTTATTAGCGATGCTAAGATTGATGATAATCAAATTTCTACTGGCAACGGTCGTCTGCGCGGAGATTTTGAGGGTAGCGTTGATATTTTAAGTATGCAATACACACATAACTTCTAATCTTGTCATAATAAAAAAAGCTCACTGATGTGAGCTTTTTTGTCACTTTTTGTTTCTATCACATTAGCTAAAAATGATGAACCCTCTCTGTGGTGTAGCAATTACTTACATTTTGCATCGTCACAGAAGCTAGTTATATTGCTTTATTATTGACTATTTAACTGCTGGCAATGTTCTTGGATCGCCTGTGTTGGCACAAGTGGGCTGCTCAAATCCATCCGTAACTCCATTAGAGGGACTAGCATTAAAACTGTCGTAAATAATATTATCGGGGCGCGCTGCATCACCTGAAACACCGCCAATACCAGCAAGATTATCTAGACCTAAGTTCTTACGCACTAACCATGCTTGATTATGATCTGCACAAGAAGTATCGCCAGAAAGGCCAACCGCACCAATCACTTTTTTGGCCGAGTTGTATAGCGCTAAACCGCCGCCGAACACATTCACGCCGCCAATACGATGGCCAACCATAGGATCGGATTTAGTACCTGCTAAAGCAGGATTGCCGCCGTAAGCCACTTCTGTATCAACGGGGTTGCTAAACTGCAAACCATATAGGCTACCACCAAGCGGGGTGGCGCCAGATGTACCCTGTACTGCTGAATATAGATTCCCAGTTGAAAGCGCTAGACCATTTAGGCTAAATGAATTGGCTGTATTGGCTTTTTGTGCTGAAATGACGCGGCTACCTGGCCATTGTGCACCGCGATCTGCACCAGAAAAAGCAACCGCACAGACTACACCATCACGGTCTACAACGGTTGCCCACATGTTCAAATTAAAGCCTGTTGTATCTGCGCTAACCGCGCTGTTTAATGCGGATTTTAATTGTGCGTAACTAGGCAACCCTCTGCATGAATTTGAGCCTTCAGCCGCTGCTTGTAAGCTGAATCCTGTCAGCACAAAACTACTTACAACCAGCATTTTAATTAATTTAATTTTTTTCATGATTATTCCTTTGTTAGTCATTTGATTGAATTAAAATCATTTAAAAAAGGCTTTTAACTAATGCAACTACAAGCACTTTTCAACAAAGATACAGCAACAACATTAAAATAAAAGTGACAACTGTACTTATTGTCTTGGTATTTTTGTCACTATTACTTAAGTGCTTAAATAAGTATGATGTGGTTAAAGATTTTGCTGTTCTTAATTAAACTAAACCTATTATAAAATTGAAAATCACAGATGATGTAAACTATGAATATGATCCAATCGCATACACTTTTGCTGTTTAAAGTATTGGGTATTTTCTTTGCACTTGTATCCAACGGTGCATTAGCTGATGTGTACATAGATACTTCGCAAACTGAAGAAATTAAGATTAGCAGCTATGAGTTAGATCAGCACCATTCGATTACCATCGAGGAGGAGGATGTGGTGGATGGGGCACAGAATGGAGTTATCACACCTGAAAGCAAACTCGGTAGCGCTTACTCTGGCTTGCCTTACAACCATGAGGTAATAGCCGCTGCGATAGAAACGTCGTTAGACCCTGCTTTAATTCATGCGGTTATTGCAACAGAATCTAGGCATAACCCACGAGCACTATCTAACAAGGGGGCTTTTGGATTAATGCAGATTATGCC